>NZ_BSND01000006.1 GCF_030159795.1 Methylophaga thalassica
TTTCCTGCAACAAAGAAGCGAGAATTATACAGCTCTCTGCCAGACTGTCAACTTAATTTTTTACATTTTTTGAAACTGTAAACCTTAAGTCAAATGCCAATTCAACTAGCCTTTTCGGGCTCCCTCATCAGCAAGAGGGGCGCATATTACGCGAGGAAATTCATGAAAGCAACACAAAACCGTAATATTTTTGTCATTTTCCTTTCCCTTTAAAAGCAGACACCCCTTTACTCACCGATAACCACTTAATAAATAAGAAGGTAATTATCAAAACGTATTCCACTTGCACCGTATTTAATTCTGCTTATGTTGGTATAACCACTTTTCATAAGCAAAACTAAGCGCTGCCAAGTAGCCGTTTAGCCCATTCAAACGTTTAAAAATCTACTTGATAATATTAGCTAACGATACTGGCCTCCATATAGGAACAAACTCTTTAGCTAATAAAGCCAGAGTTTTGAAACCTCCCAACAAGGCTGCTAGGCATCGCTAAATTTATTATAAAAATTTTGTTGATCATTCAATGGTAGGAAATCGAAGTTGTTATTGAGGGTATTAAATATGAAACGGAATGATTGATACGTCCGTATCTACTTTTCACTCTTCATAACGACCACAGATACATACGCCTAGTATGGAGAAACTTATTTTTTGGAAACAACGATTACAACTGAGTGGAGATAATTGAATTGTGCAGTTTTGTGATATGGCTCAAGCAAAGCATAAACTACAGGCAATAAAAAAGGGTTATGCTTTTAGCATAACCCTTTGAATTTGTGGTGGGCCGTCTGCGACTCGAACGCAGGACCATCGGATTAAAAGTCCGGTGCTCTACCAACTGAGCTAACGGCCCAAACCAAGCGGCATATAATACCGTTTTCTAAATAAATGACAACCCTTTTGACACATTTTTTTTAAATTAATTATGAGGTGTCTATGATCAGCATTGCTAAACCTGATGAAGCGACACTAAAAACCGCTTTAAATAACGCCGAATTAATGCTCGAAACAGGCCATGATCATCAACATGTTGCTCAGGCATTGTTGTATATGGATGAAAGAAACCATCTCATGAGCAATATTGTTAGCGCCGTAGAGAACTATTTTCTATTGGAGAACGAACAGGCCAGAAGTGATTTATTAACAGCGTTTAAACGTTTCAAAACATTTGAGATTGAATCAGCAACTGAAATAGAAGCTGAATTAACCTTAGATCAGTCTTGATAAGGTGTTGGATCCGTTATGCCTGCTTGCCTGAAACCTTCTTTGCGGAATCGGCAAGAATCACATTCACCACACGCCCGGCCTTCATTATCAGCTTGATAGCATGACACAGTGAGACTGTAATCCACACCTAAGGAAATACCTTTTTCAATAATGGCCTGCTTACTTAAGTCTATTAGTGGAGTCTCTATCGTTAACTTATGACCTTCCACACCCGTTTTTGTTGCTAAATTGGCCATCGTCTCAAAAGCAGCAATGTATTCAGGACGACAATCCGGATAGCCAGAATAATCTACTGCATTGACACCAACAAAAATGGCATCCGCTTCTAAAACCTCTGCCCATCCTAATGCAATTGATAAAAATACTGTATTTCGTGCTGGCACATAGGTAATAGGAATGCCTTCTTCGTGCTGTTGTGGAACAGCTATGGACGAATCCGTCAGTGCCGAACCACCAATGGCAGTGAGATCAATATTGATAACTTTATGTTCAGTAACACCCATGGCTTCAGCAAGTTTGGCTGAGGCGTGTAATTCTGCTCGATGACGTTGACCATAATCAAAGCTCATCGTGAAACATTTATATCCCTGCTGCTGGGCAATCGCCAGCACAGTCGCAGAGTCAAGCCCACCGGATAAAAGAATGACGGCTTTTTTCAACGTCCTTTCTCCTCACCCCACAGATATTTGTGCATCTGTATTTGCATTCTTACGGGTAAATTGTCTTCAACAACCCACTCAGCAAGCTCAGCTGGTTGTAACTGCCCGTGAATAGGGGAAAACAATACTTCACATCGTTCATTTAGCTGATGCTGCTGTAATTTCTCTTTTGCCCAGTCATAATCATCACGATGACAAACCACAAATTTAAGCTGATCGTGAGTATTTAATAGTTCGATATTCTCATAACGATTTTTACTTTCTTCGCCTGAGCCTGGTGTTTTCAGGTCCATAACGCGGCTGACACGTTTATCCACTTTACTTATATCCATAGCCCCACTGGTTTCTAATGACACCTCATAACCACGATCACACAATGCCGTTAATAGAGGTATACAGTTGGGCTGAGCGAGTGGTTCACCACCTGTCACACAGACATATCGAGGATTAAACGCAGCGACTTTGGCCACAATCTCATCGAGGTCCATCTTTTCTCCGCCATGAAATGCATACTCAGTATCACAATAACCACAGCGAAGCGGACAGCCTGTCAGCCTCACAAACACAGTCGGCAGTCCCACTGTACGGGACTCACCCTGTAGAGAATAAAAAATTTCCGTTATACGACATTGCGCCATAAAATTACCGGCTCACTGTCTTAATTAGCTTGCTGATTGATACGTTCTAACCTGGCTTTTGCGAGTCTGGCTGCAGAACTATTTGGGTACTTTTCTACTACTTGATTCAACGTAGCTTCAGCTCGTTGGCTATCCCCCATTTCCTGTTCGCTAAACCCTCTTTTCAAAAGCGCATCTGCTACTTTTGAGCTTGTAGGATATTCATCAATAACGATTTGGAAAAGCGCAGCCGCATCAGCAAACTGTCTTAACACATATTTTGCTTCACCTTGCCAATAATAGGCATTAGGTAAATACACACTGCCCGGATATTGTTCAGGGAATTTTGCTAAGGCATCAATTGCCTGTTGGTATTGACCGCTTCGCAGCGTTTGCAGTGCAGCTTGATAGGCGGCCTCACCATTTTCAACAGCGACTGGCGCTGCATCAGTGGGAGATGGCTCATCCGTTGTTTCATTAATACCAGCATTCGCCATTGAAGTATCTGCTGGCTCATCACTGCTTACTGAATTACTCGCATCCGTAGAGGCGTTGGTTTCTAATTTTTGCATGCGCTCGTCTAAGTCAATATACATTTCTTTCTGACGTTTTTGCGCTTGCTCTAGCTCATGCCTTAATGTTTCATTGTCACCATTAAGACGTTGAATTTCATTTTGTAACTGATCAACACGAGTTATCAGGTTCATCAGCCCCTGGCCTTGAATGATTCGCTCCAGCCTTTCTACACGCTGCTGAAGTGGCTCTGTCTCTGCCCAACTAATATTGGGCAGAGTAACAGCCAGAATCACGGCACAAATGAATTTTTTTTTGCCGTTAATCTGCATTTTTCTATCGACCTAAATAAACAATTTCTACACGACGGTTTTGCGCCCAGGCAGATTCATCAGAACCATCAACTGCTGGTCTTTCTTCACCAAAACTTGTTACCTGGAATTGACTGATGTCAGCACCTTGTAACATTAAAATTTGACGAATAGATAAAGCACGGCGTTCACCTAATGCAAGGTTATATTCACGCGAACCACGTTCGTCAGTATGACCTTCTAATCTGACTGTCACATTAGGGTGTTTCGCTAAATAAGCAGCATGTGCTTGCAATGTTGCCTGATCTTCCTGGCGAACATTCGCACTGTCATATTCAAAATAAACCACACGGTTAGATAATGGATTTGAAGGATCATTCAACTCATTACCTTGGTAGCCATCTTCACCCACAACAACCTGAGTTTCTGAGCCGTACTCACTACTGTCAGCATTACCTTGTCCATTAACTCCTGATGTTTGTGCACTTAGATCCTCTACAGCCACATCACCTTCATTCATACCTTTATTGGGTGTTGAACTACAAGCAGCTAACCATAGCAATGGAACTAAGACCGCAAACAATTTTAATTTTTTCATTTAATTGACTCCTATCACTTACTTTTTAAAAGGCGACCATGCCGGTTCACGTACCGCACTACCTGATTCTCCCAGGCGTTGTTTAATTCGGCCATCAACGGACACTGCCGCTAATACACCTCTGCCTTTTTGCTCGGTTGCATATAAAATCATGCGGCCGTTTGGCGCAAAGCTCGGGGACTCATCAGCTCGCGTTTCAGTTAACACCTGAACCGCGCCTGTCTCTAAATCCTGCACGGCAATATGAAACTTGCCGTTAACGCCATGTACCATTGTCATCATGCGTCCATCAGGAGAAATATCTGCAGAGGCATTGTAGTTGCCTTCAAAGGTAACACGTTCAGCACGTCCACCATCTGCATTCACTTTATAAATTTGTGGTCTGCCGCCACGGTCAGAGGTAAATAAAATCTCACGACCATTTGGCATCCATACCGCTTCAGTATCAATCGCTTGTGAATTGTGTGTCACACGTGACAATTTTCCAGTGCTTAATTCTAAGACATAAATTTCCGGGTTACCGTTTTTTGATAAGGTAACCGCTAATTTTTTGCCATCGGGTGACCAGGCTGGCGCACTGTTCAAACCACGGAAAGAAGCGACTGATTGTCTTTTACCTGTACTGAGTTCTTGCACAAAAATCTCAGATTTCGCATTTTCAAATGTCACATAGGCCAGACGATCACCATCAGGTGCCCAACTTGGCGACATGATAGGTTGTCTTGATTGCAGTACCGTTCTTGGGCTTGCACCATCGGCATCAGAAATTTGTAAGGCATAACGCTTACTACCATCTGCATTCTTAATTTCTGTCACAAAGGCCAGACGTGTTGAAAAGACACCTTTTTCACCAGTCAGGGTTTCATAGACAATATCGGCGATTTGATGTGCAAGGTTGCGCATACCAGACGCGGGCACATTATAGCGTTTACCTACCAGTTGCTGTGATTTGTATACATCATACAATTGGAATTGTACTTGATAGTTTTCTCCATCCTGGCTGCTAACCTTACCGATCAATAAGCCTTCAGAACGTAATAACCGCCAATCCGCAAAGTTCACCTGCTGGCCTTCATGTGGCTGCGAAATTAACTCGCTTTGTTTTAATGGTGCGAAGCGACCACTACTTTTTAAATCATTACTGATGATGCTGGAAATATCTTCCGGCGGCGCGAAGCCCTCATTGCCAAAGGGTACGACAGCAATAGGTAATGCCGCTTCCGAACCGCCTGTAATTTCGATTGTTAATAACGCATGTGCCGGCCATGGCACGAAAAACATTAATAGCGCGACTGTTTTTAACCAACGTGTGAACATCGCATCCATCCTCTATTCGGGTTTAAAGATAAATTGAAAATCTCGTAATGCTGCTGCAGCTTTTGGATCTGAAGGCTGCGGTAGTGGCGCTGCTTTATATACAGCTGACTCAGCAGATCGGTCAAAGACTGAATTGCCACTACTTTTAACAATTTTCACATTCTTAACATCACCACCGGGTAACAGTGACACTTGTACTGTACATTGAAGTCCTGATTGAACATTTGCCGGCCTTAACCAATAACGTTTTACACGTTGCTGAATCATCAGACTGTATTGATCGACAACACCTTTTACCCGGCGTGCTTCACGCTCTTGCTGTTCCTGCTCAAGCTGGCGCTGAAGATCAGACTCGGCAGCTTTTCTACGAGCTTCCTCTTCGGCCTTACGTTTCGCTTCTTCTGCTTTACGTTTGGCTTCAGCTTCGGCTTTGCGTTTTTCTTCCTCTAAACGTTTCTTCTCAGCTTCGGCCTTTTGTTTCGCTTCTTCCGCTTTACGCTTCTCTTCTTCTAACCGTTTTTTCTCTGCCGCCGCTTTTTGTTTTTCTTCTTCTATACGCTTTTTCTCAGCTTCAGCTTTGCGCTTTTCTTCCTCTAAGCGTTTTTTCTCGGCTTCTACTTTTTGTTTTTCAAGTTCAGCCTGTTTACGCTCAGCTTCAGCTTTTTGTTTACGTTCTTCTTCCAGTTTTCTTTGTTTTTCTGCTTCCAAACGTTTTTGTTCTTCCGCTTCTCTTTGTTTGGCTAGATCGGCAATACGCTGTTTTTCTTCTTCTGCAGCCTTCGCTCTCTGTTCTGCTTCAATACGAGAGCGTTCTTCCATGTCCTGATATTCCTGCTCCTTACGGGCAAGTTCTTTTTGTGTTTCTTCCAACTGCTCCTGCACTTTTTGCTGACGTTCCTGCTCAGCGTTTTTCTTATCTTGCTCAAGCTTCTCCAGACGAGCAACTTCCTGCTCGACCAGGTTTTCATCTAACACGGTTGCCTGAACAATTTCTTTTTGTGGTTCCTGTGCTAATGGTTTTGGCGTTGAAGTCAAATCCATACCAATGATGAACATGGCAAAAAGGACGACATGTAACACCAGAGATGATGCGCCAGCAAAAAGATTGTCGACGATATTGTGTTTCATAATATTACTGAGCGTTCTCGGTTGATTCTGGCTGTTGGGTAATCAGGCCAACACTCGGCGCACCCGCTTTTTGCAACAGCGCCATTGCAGAAACCACATTCCCATAACTCGCTGCACTATCACCTTTCACCATCACAGGTGTTTTAGGGTTACGGCTCAAGACTGCGCTGGTTATTGCCATCAATCTTTCTGGCCCAACAGCTTCATCTTGCTTGTCGCCTACAGCCGCATAAAAGTTGCCTTCTGCATCAACAGAAACAACAAAAGGCTCTGTATTTTCTGGTGAGTCAACGGGGTTTGCATCTGCCTGCGGTAACTCAACCTGAACCCCCTGAGTCAACATGGGGGCAGTGATCATAAAGATGATTAATAACACCAGCATGACGTCGATATAGGGCACAACATTAATGTCGCTCATCGCCTTGCGTCGTTGTCGTCTGTTTGAATGTACAGCCATGACCTAACCTCGGGGCTAACTATGTTGACGCTGTAAAATAGAAGAAAACTCTTCCAGGAAAGTATCGTAGCGATTGATTAAACGCTCCACTTCGTTGGAGTAACGGTTATAGGCAATAACGGCTGGAATAGCAGCAAACAGACCCATTGCGGTAGCGATCAAAGCTTCTGAAATCCCCGGCGCAACCATCGATAACGTTGCCTGCTGAACATTACCTAATGCACGGAAAGAATTCATAATCCCCCAAACCGTACCAAACAAACCGATATAAGGACTGGTAGAACCTGCTGTTGCCAGAAATGGCAGTGAGGTTTCTAATTGGTCAATTTCTCTGGCCAGCGAAATTCGCATCACACGCTGGGCGCCTTCAAGTACATAGTTACTATCTGTCGAGGTTTTCTTTAAGCGGACAAATTCTTTAAAACCGACTTCAAAGATACCTTCCATGCCCCGGCTGGTGTGTGGCCGTGAGGAAATGTCTTCATAGAGTCGATTCAGCTCGTTGCCAGACCAGAATTTATCTTCAAAATTATCCGCGTCACGTTTTGCTTTTGCCAACTCGCCTCGCTTACGGAAGATAATCAGCCACGAATAAAATGAAATCATTAATAACACCAGCATCACCAGTTTAACAATCAAACTAGCTTCAGCTATTAAGGTGATAATCGATAGATCAGCAGTCACTATGCAACTCCGTCAAAATAAAATTAGGTATGGGTTTGGGGCGAAATGTCTCTGCATTAAGACTCGCAACTCTGACCAAAGCATCACACAACAGTTCCTCACCGCGATAGATACTCTGCTCAAAAACAATACTGGCACCGGATCTTTTCTGCAGACGGGAGATGACTTGTAAGAGGTCATTAAATACAGCAGGACGCCGATAATTAATCTGCATTGAATGCACAGCAAACAACAAACCTTGTTCTTGTCTGAGTGTACTCTGCTCAACGCCTAACGCTCTTAACCACTCCGTTCTTGCCCGTTCCATAAAGTTCACGTATTGCGAATGATACACGACTCCGCCACTATCGGTATCTTCATAATAAACCCGGATTGGCCAAACAAATTCTTGCATAAAATTATTGGCCGTCCAATGTCAGATCAGGACTTAATCCCAGGTGCAGCCAGGCACGCTTGGTCGCGACACGACCACGTGGAGTGCGCATAATAAAGCCTTCCAGAATCAAGTATGGCTCAAGTACATCTTCTATCGTGCCACGTTCTTCACCAATGGCCGCCGCCAGGTTATCTAAACCTACAGGCCCGCCTTCAAACTTCTCAATAATCGCCAGCAGTAATTTCCGGTCTAACATATCGAAGCCATAATTATCGACATCAAGTAAGTCCAGTGCCTGTCTGGCAATTTCCGCTGTCACCTCGCCGTTAAAACGCACCTCAGCATAATCTCGAACACGGCGCAGCAAACGATTAGCTATACGCGGTGTACCGCGTGAACGTCGTGCTACTTCATGAGCACCACTGGCATCTAACTTTACATTCAATATCCGGGCACTTCGTTCAACAATCGTACTTAAATCCTGTGTATTGTAGAACTCCAGTCGTTGAACAATCCCAAAGCGATCGCGTAAAGGTGAAGTGAGTGAGCCTGCCCGAGTGGTAGCTCCCACCAGCGTAAATGGTTCCAAGTCCAGCTTGATAGAACGAGCAGCAGGGCCTTCACCAATCATGATATCGATTTGGTAGTCTTCCATCGCCGGATAAAGCACTTCCTCAACGATAGGACTCAGTCGGTGAATCTCATCAACAAACAAAACATCATTAGGTTCGAGGTTAGTCAGTAAGGCAGCCAAATCGCCGGGTCTCTCCAGAACAGGCCCCGATGTTTGGCGTAGATTGACCCCCATTTCATTGGCAATAATATTCGCCAGAGTCGTTTTACCTAACCCGGGCGGCCCAAAAATCAAGGTGTGATCAAGTGCCTCTTTTCGCTGTTTAGCCGCTGAAATAAACAAGTCCATCTGCTCACGGACAACCGGTTGACCAATATAATCCTCAAGCGTAATCGGACGAATTGCACGATCAATACGTTCTTCATCGTTATTGCTCTGTGGAGAAATAAACCGTTCTTCCATGTCAGTTTCTCTGCAATGCTTGGCGGATGATTTGTTCGGTCGTCATACCTTCACTATCAAAGCTGCGTATCATTTTATCGGCTTCGTTAGGTTTATAACCCAGTGCCACCAGCGCTTCAATCGCTTCGCTTTTAGCACCGGCTGTTGTCATTGGCATTTCCGAAACAATGGTATCAATGCCCATAGCTGAGCTGACTTCTTTAAGTCGGTCACGCATTTCGACAATCAATCTTTCGGCTGTTTTTTTACCTACGCCAGGTAAACGGGTGAGACTGGCGGTATCCCCCTCCTGCACGCTACGGGCAAAAGTATCCACATCACTGCCAGAAAGAATCGTTAAGGCAAGCTTGGCACCTACCCCGTTGACTTTCAATAGACTTCTGAAAAGTAAACGCTCACGTTCAGTCGCGAAGGCATATAAAAGCTGAGCATCCTCTCTCACCACCATATGAGTGAAAAGCATCACTTCTTCATTCACAGCGGGTAAATTAAAGAAGGTCGACATGGGTGCTGATAACTCATAACCAACGCCATGCACATCCAGAACAAGTTCTGGTGGCTGCTTTTCAATAATGATGCCCCGCAAACGTCCAATCATCGACTATACCTTCCTCCGCGCCGAGTGGTGCGCATACCTGCTGGTAATTTACTCTGGCTACCACCAATAGCAGAGTGATGTGCATGCGTAAGAGCGCAGGCCAAAGCATCGGCCGCATCCTCTTCGGGTGATTCAGGTAAACTCAAAATCACCGACATCATATATTGAATTTGTGCTTTATTTGCATGGCCATTGCCGACCACGGCTTTTTTTATTTGGGTCGCCGTATATTCTGACACCGTCAATTGCTGATTTACCGCCGCACAGATAGCCGCGCCACGGGCCTGCCCCAGTTTTAAAGCAGAATCGGCGTTTTTATGTAAAAAAACTTTTTCAATCGCCATCATATCGGGTTGATAACGTTCAATCAGATCCGTTAAACCTTCAAAAATTTGCCTTAATCTATCGGCAAACTCGCCATCACCGACCATTAAACGGCCGTTGATGACGTGTTTTATTTTTTTTCCATCAATTTCGATAATGCCAAAACCGGTTTTTCTTGAACCAGGATCAATCCCCAGGATACGTGGCATACCTTATGACATCAGCTATTCAGCTGAGCCATGACCTCATCAGAAAAGTCCGCGTTGGAATACACTTCCTGCACATCATCCAGATCTTCAAATGCTTCGATCATATTGATGGCTTTTTGGGCATCATCGACATCCAGACTGACGGTGGTATCAGGATGCATGGTTACCTGGGCTGATTCAGTTTCCAGCCCAGCAGCATCTAATGCATCTTTGACCGTTGAATAGTCTTCAGGCGAAGTAAACACATCAATAGAGCCATCAGCATTGGTCACAATATCTTCAGCACCTGCTTCAAGCGCGACTTCCATCACCGCATCTTCATCAGTACCACTGGCCAGTGAAATAATGCCTTTTTTGTTGAACAGAAAAGCGACGCAACCATCCGTTCCCATATTGCCACCGCGCTTGGTGAAAACATTACGCACAGCGGCAACAGTGCGGTTACGGTTATCGGTCATGCAGTCAACCATAATAGCCGTCCCATTAGGGCCGTAACCTTCATAACGAATTTCTTCATAGTTAACGCCTTCCAGTTCACCGGCACCGCGTTTTGTTGCACGCTCGATAACATCTTTTGTCATGTTCGCGCCGAGCGCTTTATCGATTGCAGCACGTAATCGTGGGTTTGCTGCTGGATCACTGCCGCCCATTTTGGCTGCAACAGTAATTTCACGAATCAGCTTAGTGAAGAGTTTGCCACGCTTGGCATCCTGTGCACCTTTTCTATGCTGAATATTTGCCCACTTACTATGACCTGCCATGTACTTATATACCTCTTTTGTTGCCAGCCTGAACCTCGCTGCTCAGGCGAATAGTCCTAAGTTATCGAACTAATGTGTTCCAGTTTTTGTATACATCACTGCGACCATAAACCTGGTCAAAATACATTGCCTGAAGTTTTTCAGTGATAGGACCACGTGTACCCTCACCAATCGGACGGTTATCCAATTCTCTGATAGGAGTGACTTCAGCCGCTGTACCTGTGAAGAAGGCTTCGTCAGCGATATACACTTCATCACGAGTGATACGTTTTTCAACGACTTTCAGGCCAATATCACGTGCCAGCGTCATGACTGTTTCACGGGTGATACCTTCCAACGCAGATGTCAGTTCAGGTGTATACAAAACCCCATCACGCACCATGAAGAAGTTTTCACCACTACCTTCACACACAAAGCCTTGTGTATCTAACAACAACGCTTCGTCATAACCGCAACTGACCGCTTCTTGCAGCGCCATCATTGAGTTCATGTAGTTACCGTTGGCTTTTGCTTTACACATAGTGATATTGACATGGTGACGCGTGAACGATGAGGTTCTGATGCGAATACCTTTTGTCATATTTTCTTCACCGAGGTAAGCACCCCAGTGCCATGCGGCAACCATCACGTGAGTGTTCAGATTATCAGCACGGATCCCCATGCCTTCTGAACCATAAAAACACATCGGTCTGATATAAGCTGAATCCAGATTATTTTCACGAACCACAGTACGTTGAGCTTCGTTGATCGTTTCCTTATCAAATGGCATGCCCATGCCTAAAATTTTGGCACTGCGGAAAAGACGATCAGTGTGCTCCTGCATACGGAAGATAGCCGTGCCTTGTTCTGTTTTATAAGCACGCACCCCTTCGAATACGCCCATGCCGTAATGAAGAGTATGTGTCAGGACGTGGACTTTGGCCTCACGCCACGGTACTAATTCACCGTCGAGCCAGATAACGCCATCACGATCTGCCATTGTTGCTACTGCCATATGCTTTATTCCAAGTTCATTGATTAATCTGAGTCTGATTTCAGGCGTTATCACCTAACCAGCGCTGCCAAATCTGCACAACCTGCTGCGGAAAGTCTTGTAACTGAGTTACTGACATTAATGTGGGTCTATCCTGTAAAACACAGTGGTTGGCTTCGTTCCGATAATAACGATAGGCGTCTGCCAACATTTCCCCTTCAGCGGGTTTAAGCTTTCCGGAAGCGACTAGCGCCTCCAAAATCCTAATATTATCGGTGTAAACGAGTAATTCAGGCAAGTCCATTGACCATGCCAATACTGCATATTGCACCATAAATTCGATATCAGTGATACCACCTTTACCCTGTTTTAGATCAAATAGTTGGCTATCACTCTTATCCAGTTGCTGGCGCATTTTCGCACGCATCTCTCTAACTTGCTCCGCCAGCATCGCTTCATCGCGGGGTCTCGCCAATATATCTTGACGAACATCCGTCACTTTTTGCGCAAGTTGGCGGTCTCCAATCACGGTGCGCGCACGCACCAGCGCCTGATGTTCCCAGGTCCATGCTTCTTTTTGCTGATACTCGGTAAACCCTGATAATGGGCTGACTAATAAGCCAGATGCACCGCTCGGCCGCAAGCGCATATCCACTTCATAAAGAATACCGCCGGGAGTCACTGTATTCAGCAGGTGAATCATGCGTTGAGCCAATCGGGTATAAAACACGATTAAATCAACTGGCCGCTCACCATCGGTCATGCCTTCCTGCTCATCATCAAAAATAAAGACAAGATCGAGATCGGAACCATACCCAAGCTCCAGCCCACCCAACTTACCATAGGCAAGAATGGTAAAACCGCACTGCTGAGGATCATCATTATCGGTAACCGGTGGATAACCATGCTTGGCAACCAAGTGTTCCCAAGCGATTCGCCACACTTGCTCCAGAAGAAGTTCTGCGAGTTCTGTTAATTGATCACCGACCCCCATCAGAGGCAACACGCCTGTCACATCCGCGGCAGCCACGTGTAGAGTCGCAATCTGACGAAACTCACGCAGACGATTCATCAATTGCTCTAAATCATCGGCATCAACGGATGATAAAAACTGCAGTAACTGTATTTTTAGCTCTTCTTTTTCAGGGACTTCATAAAGTGAACGAGGATCGAGCAACTCATCCAGCAACACAGGGTATTTTGCCAACTGGGTACTGATTAGAGGACTAGCAGCACAGAGCTTGACCAGTTGCGATAATGCCATCGGGTTTTCTACTAATAGCGCCATATAGGCACTGCGACGCATAATAGATTCCATCAATGGCATTAAGCGTGGCAAACACGCATCAGCATTATCGACATTGCCTGTTGCTTGTAATAACAGCGGTAATAATTTCTCAAGCCGTTGCCTGCCGGTTTGACTCAGATTTCGGCAGATATGCAGATCAAGTAATTTATCGACAACGGCCAATATTTCGGCTGGGTCGTCGTATCCACATTGTTCGATAAATGATAACTTTTCTTCAGGCTGGGCATTGAACAAAGAAATTTTTATCCCAGCACCATCATCACCAGCTTGTGGCGCCGTCAGCAACTGGTCAAAATGCTCTTGAATCTGTTGCCGATAGTCTTTGAGTACTGAATAAAAACTTATCCAATCTTCAAAACCCATACTTTGCGCAAGTCGGTTTCTTGATGTGTCATCACTGGGCAAAATATGGGTTTGTTGATCGGCCCAGGCTTGAATACGATGCTCTGTTCTGCGCAGAAATTCATAAGCACGTTTTAACTGGCTTACCGCATAAGTGGACAATAATTTTCTGTCCGCTAATAAATCGAGAATGGTCAGAATAGGTCGTTGTTGCAGGGGTCGATCACGCCCGCCATAAATTAGCTGAAAAACCTGGCCAATAAATTCAACTTCACGGATACCACCTGCGCCCAATTTGATATTGTCGTCCATGCCACGGTGATGCATTTGTCCAGCAATCATTGACTTCATTTCACGTAATGAGTCAAACATGCCGTAGTCTAAATAACGCCGATAAACAAAGGGACGCAACATATCTGAAAGGGCTTTTTTATCGGCTTCATTGCCAGTGATAGCCCGGGCTTTAATCATGGCGTAGCGTTCCCACTCTCGCCCTTGAGTCTGGTAATACTCTTCCATCGCATCAAAACTCGAGACCAAGGCACCACTTTCGCCAAAGGGGCGTAACCGCATATCCACACGAAAGACAAAACCATCGACGGTTTGGTTATCCAGCGCCTGAATTAATTTTCGTCCTAAGCGAACAAAAAACTCACTATTACTTAGCGGTTTTCTGCCTCCTTCGGTTTCCCCTTCTTCTGGATAAGTGAAGATAAGATCAATATCGGATGACAGATTCAGCTCTCCTGCCCCCAGCTTACCCATCCCCAGCACAATCATCTGTTGTTCTTGACCATCAGGCCCTCGGGGCACGCCATTAATTTCAACTTGCCAGTGATATAGGATATCCAATGTCTGTTGGATACAGACATCTGCCATCGTCGAAAGATCTGCCATGGTCTCGGCTAAATCAGCCAAACCGGCCAGGTCCCGCCAGATAATGCGTACCATCATCCATTGCCGAAAATGACGTAATTTCTGATGTAACTGCTCCTCCGTTGTGACGCCTTGCAGCATGGAAGCCAGCTGCTGAGCAATCTCCTCCTGAGAAAGATTTTTTTGCAGTTGTTGTGATTCAAGCAACTGCATCAGCATCGTTTCCTGTCTCTGCCCCCAGTGATTCACATAATCACTTGCCGCTAACACTTTTGGTGCTTCATTGAGCAACTCTGGGTAAGTCTTTAAGGCATGCTGCCAAGGTTCTGGCAAAACAAATGCTGAGGACATAAACACTCCGGATAACGAGACAAAAAGATTACTTTACCCTAAGCTTCACTAATACCAAATGCGCTAATGAATACTTTATGGTGTTCAAGCCACATTTACCGTCATCGTAATGGTTCATTGAGGCTTATTTATAGCTCGTTGACTAAGTCACTGAACATAATCAAGCTACAAAAAGAAACGATTAACCGCATCTGATCAGTTGGAGATGTAAAGTATGTATAACCATCACCCCCTAAGTTTTAAGGAAAGATAATGCTAAGTCGTCTACTCATAGTGTTCAGCTTGTTGATCAGCTTGCCTGTTTTTGCTCATACAGAAACTGACTGCGCATCAGCTTTTACCACACTGGAAATTAATGCGTGTCTTAATGAAGAACTTCAGCAAAAACAGGACATCATGAAACATTATCTGGCAGCAGCAAAACAACGTTATCACGATGAAACTCAAGTCATAGAAGCGATTGAAACAGGGCAAGCCGCCTGGGAGGCTTATAAAAAAGCTTATTGTGACAGCATTTACATCATTTGGATGGACGGCACTATTCGTGTTGCCATGTCGCTTGGCTGTCAGATAAAACTGACTGAGATAAGAACACATGAAATCTGGTCGAGCTATCTCACTTATATGGACAGTACTCCAGCTATCATGCCTGAACCAGCATTAACGTATGAGTAAACTCATTGCCCAATCATAATGAGCTTGCCGGTTTTCGGATCGCGATAAACTTGGCCAACAGACTCATATCCATCAGCCCCACCCTGCATTCCCTCCGGCATCTGCGGTAACTCTTTCATCGACTGTAATTCTGTCAAAGCATGATCTGCCTGACTGTTCTCTGACTGGAAATGGTCTTGTAACTGACTGCTCATTGAGATCAATGCCGCGATCAAGCCGCAGGCAAACACCAACATTAAGTCTAATAGATTGGCCATAGGGCCTAATGGCTCATCATCATTGCCATCAAAACGACTGTTGCGCCAACGTCTAGTCATGAGCTTGCTCCATTGAGGTCAACACCTCGTCATACCAGCGTCGTCTCAATCGCCCTAAAACAAAACCGATAATGCCGACAAACAAACCCAACACAGTAGTATCAAATGCCACACTCATCGCGGTGGTTAAAATACTTAATTCGCCATTACCCAAGGCTGATAAGCCGGGGCCAAGAGGAATAAGCGTTCCCATCAATCCCAGCATCGGAGCAATTCTCGCTAAAAAGTCGCTACGTTCGATACGTTTAAACGCTAAGGTTTCAAACGCGTCAGTTTGACCAGACTGTTGCCACTTTTTTAAACCAGAAAAACGCTCGGCCAGTGCAATACCAATATCTATAACGCTTAAGGCAGCAAACAACATCAGCGCCCAAATGACCGGTTCCAGCAAAAACCCCACTAAGTGATGCATCACACCTATCGACTGTGAACTCAACATTACTTACTCCTTAGCCTTCGAAATAGGTGCACGCGCCCCTTTTGCGATACCGACCAGTACCAATAACATCACCAGACCTAATAGCAAATACAGCCAGAAACGTTGTTGCTTGTTTTGTTCTTGCTGTTGTTCCTCAGATAAATTTGTTTGCTGTTGCTCAGCCTGAGTCGCTGTTTGTTCAGTGACCTCCGCAATATGGCTTGGCGCATCAGGCAAATCCGCTTCTGGCATTTTTGCGGCGTTTAACACCTCAGCTAATTGCTGCTGGTGCTCCGCGTCTAAATAATCATTCAACCAGACATACATCGGATGTGACGGCGCAGTATGACCACTTCCCGGCAGGCCATTTGCTGCAACTAAATCGGTAAACTGCTGTGCCAGATCGTGTAAGGTCGACTCATCTGCCTGCCAAAAGCCTTTATATGCCGCGACCAGCATAATCGCCAGCATATTGCTTTTCACATGCACATTGTGGTCTTGTTCAAGGAACTCATCTAAGCCGAGATCCAGACCATCATCGACATACACACGTTTGACTTCATCCCATACCCAGCTTTTCACAATGCCGGGATTGGTCACCTGCCAGCCCCATAGATACTCTAAAAACTCACTGCCCATGGTGCGCGCGCCAGCATAACCTTCATTCATCAGAGGTTTAAGCCACTGAGGATTCAAGTAGCGGCCTCGTAATTCGCTCAACAACACACTTTGTAAAGGATCGACCCGTAAATCACTACTATCACTATGTGCCAGAATATAATTATTCGGCGCCTGACCACGGCTGGTTTCAATGGCTAAACTCAGTCCCCCCAGATAATCAAAGGCATCATTGTTATCCATGACGCCATACAGATTACTGCCTCGCCCCAAATATGTTTGGCCGACATGTTTTAACCGCTGTTGAAACAGGGCCTGCTGTGCCTGGCCGTCCAGCTCTGCGCCATAAGCATGGCCCATGCGATGAATATACGTTTCCGCGACTTGTTCACGATTTTCCCAAGCACCTGAACGCTCCACCAAACGATTCACTCCCGCGCCATACGCGCCGGGAGGTGCGCCAAAAATACGGTAACTCGCTGTCAGCCCGGCTTCTTGTTCAGATATCCCCGCTCGTAATGCCGCACTGGCATCTGCCACCCAACGAGCGGCTACTTGGTTCTGCTCCAAAGATTCGAAACCCGGCTTTTCTTTTACCTGCAAACGTTCTAGGGCAGCATCTAAAGATAATGTTAAAGCAGGATAATCACGGCGAATCAGTCCCGAAGAGGCATCCAAAGCCATTAAGACTGCCTGCTCCAACCACACTAACTGCGAACCATACAAATCACGAAATAAACCCGATGTGGTCAGTAACATATCCCGACGAATACGCGGCGGGTTTGAACTAAAGTCTGCTGAAGTCAGCTCTAACCGCTCCAACCCGCTAAAAATCCCACGGCTATTCCAGGTCGGTTTCACACCTAACATATCGTAGGCAAAGGCAATCATCGCGCCTTCATCACGCACCACATCCGAGGCCCATAACACTAAAGCATCACTGTCCTGTTTAGCATTAGCTGGCGACTCAGCACGGGCTTTTTCAGCTAAAGCAATGCCCACTTTGTAGCCTAACCGAGAAGGAATCAAACTATCATCCAAGGCATAGAAATTACGCCCCGTAGGTAAAGCCGATGGTGTGCGAATCGGATCATTCCCTTTACCGGGCTCGACAAAATGGCCGTCCAGCGCAGCCAGTAAAGCCGATATTTCTGCCGCCGGAGATTCCCGTAACAGTGGTTCCCAGTTTTCCGTGGTTTGTTTACCATTATTCATCGACGTCAGCATGGTTTGAATGGCTTTTTCAGACCACTCACGACCAAACACATGCAAACCTAACGGCATGAAATCTTCTTGCAGTGTGGTCAGGTAATGGCCGATTTCATGCACCAGCAAATCGTCATCCACCTGTTCAAACGAACTTAAGCCACGCACTTCCAGCTCAGCAGACATATTGGCTGTCAGCTCATCTTCCAAATTCAACTCGGCAATCAAACGTTTCATTTCATCAATTGCACGGTCACGCATTGCACCGGCATTCACAGGCGCCGACTCATAACTTTCAACCACCTGACGAAGCGCCAATAATTGGTCATATAGCTCTGTACTTGCCAAAGGTGGGGTGAGGTGATCAATCATCACGGCTAAACCACGGCGTTTCGCCTGAATGCCCTCGCCAACCCCGTCCACAATGTATGGATAAATACTGGGTAAATCAGCCAGAATCGCTTGTGGATAATCATTTTCCGCCATACCCACACGATGTCGCGGTAGAAACTCATAAGTGGAATGTCGGCCTAAATGCACTAAAGCATCGGCATGAAACTCATTTCTTAGCCATTGGTAAAAGGCCATATACTGATGTGGCGGTGGAAATGATAAGTTCGCATGTAATAACTCTTCATTCAGCTCCCAGCCTCTTGGCGGTTGAGGCCCAACAAAAATATTGCCAAATTGAATACCGGGAATCAGGATTTCATGATCAAACACCATTACATTACCCGGTGCTTCTCCCCAGCCACGTACACCTTCAATCCACTGCTGACTAATCGCCGTAATTAATTGCTCAGCCTGCTGCCAATCCATCTCGTCTGAAGGTTGCTGATAAAGGATCTGGAGCTGAGTGAGTAATTGCAAAACACGATCCCGACCAGCATGATCTGCCCCATCCACCACATGGCGGATATCTTCCATCACTCTGGCTAATAAGTGTTTTGCAATACTGGGAGCTTTTAACGCTTTCGCTTGTTTTAAATTGGCGTGCAATAAACCCAGCGGTCCATTGACCATTTCCTGCTGTAATGACTCCGGTAAGGTATGAAACCAGGACAGATAAGTTTGGCTATCAACAGTATTTACGACGGATGACATGGCGGCCAGTGCTTCATGATCTTCTGGCAGGTTCACACCACGCTGCTGTAATAAGTCTAATAACTCCGCTGATGTTTTTGGCAGTTCACCCGTGTTGTAGCCACTATTGTTGAGTGAATGCAAAATATCGAATAAAGACTCCACCACATTTAAATTATCCGCCCCGATATTGTGACGGCCCGGCGGATGGTTGTAATAAATGATGGCGACTTTTTTATCCTGATTCGCTTTATCCTGCAATTGTTGCCAGCGTTTTAGACGCTGTGACAATAAGCTCACTTGTGAAGCAACTGGCTCAGAAAAAGCGAGTCTGGCCCCGGTGAGATTATCAACCTCAGCAGGTGTCATGGTCGCGACGACCATCGGTTGAGAAAGCCCCTGCAACTCAGGCATAGCGACCCGGTAATGCACCGAATCCCAGCTAATCCCGGCTTCAGACAGTTCCCACTCGGCACGGGTGCTGTCACTTAAACGCATCGCTTTGATAACTGGCACATCCAGTTCTTTTAACTCATCGGTGACCGCTTGCCGATGTTCAGAGCCACCTATTACAAAGTCTTGTAATGATACTATCGAGCTGATCTGTGATTTATGTTGTGTCAGTAGCTTAATCGCAGATAAACTGGCATCACCCCAGGCAGTAAGCACTGACACACACCCGGTCTTTTCATCAGCTATGTTTTCACAAACTGCATCCAGCAAAGCCTTTTCTCCGGGTCGTTCCCCGGTTTCATAATCGAGCAATACCACCCATGAAGGTTTTGCTGAAAACTCAAACTGCTCTGGTAAGGTGATTTTACCTTGATGATAAAGCCTGAGCTGTGCAGCTAACTGCGGACGCTCAATCGTATCTTCATATCGAACGATATGATGCAGATGATGGATTAAACCCTGCATATTTTCACTATTTCTTCCTAACCAGAAGAAGCGCGTGATCAGCCAGGCTTGCTGTTCAGAATGTTGTTCTAGTAGTGATGCCATCCATTGCTCTGTTGATATGGTGGGATCAGGATGTTGCATCAACTTATCAGGTGGCCCGGCTAATAATGCTTTGCCATCAAGACTTGAGGCCATCACCAGACGTTGATCACTATGCAAAGCAATAAGATTGTTTAACAAACCTTTTTTGCTATATTCCACCAGTTGATTGGCGGTTTCGCCAAACACACCGCCAGCAAACACTAAATCTGACTGCTGCAATAACTGTGATTGCTTTTGTGTGGATAAATCTTGCCACTGCTCTGTTGTACGTATTTGTACAGAGACGGGCTGTTGCGATGTGTCTTTTAAAAATTCATGTGCACCTGATACTACTTCCGGTACATTCCTTGGCGTCACAATCAGTAAGAGTTGCTCAGCGAATGCTGATGCAGAGAAAAGAAACAGGACTAAACAGAGAACAATTCGGTTATACACAGCGCTTTCCATCAATATATAAAAACACTGAGCTATCAAACCATGCCGGAAAACCACACACCGCTTAACAACTCAAAGATGATTCGCCATTAAACGGTTTCCCGCTCCAACTGCACACCCCGGCCATCGGATAACAACGTTTTTATGGCAGATATCCTGGCTCACGCTTCAACGTTTCCGACTCACCTTCCCGAAATCGACTAATTTCAGTGGTTTTACATCATCGTTGTCGGAAACTTCACGTATACAGTTGCGGGGACAGCTTCGGTTAAGAATTCCCTTTTAACTCTGGTAAGAGACCATAAAGACCTGAATTATACGTAGATCACTTAATAACAACCACGGTTTGGTGACACAGACAAAATCGCACACAATATTCATGTGCCAACTAAAGCTAGACAGTCAAAATAGCGATGGCTAATATCGCACAGAGACGCCATGTTTAATCGAGTGGCTCTGCTCCCTAATTTTCAGCGAAAAAATAACAAGAGGAATAAAAGGATGTTGAAAGAATTCAAAGAATTTGCAATGCGTGGCAATGTGCTAGATATGGCTGTGGGTATTATTATCGGTGGTGCGTTTGGCACGATTGTCAAAAGTCTGGTTGCTGACGTTATCATGCCACCTATCGGCCTGTTACTCGGAGGTGTCGACTTTTCAGACTTATTCGTTACCTTGAAAGAAGGAACTGTAGCGGGACCATATGCCACCCTCGCTAATGCTCAAGAAGCCGGCGCCGTGGTGATCAGTTATGGTGTCTTTATTAATGCGGTGATTAGCTTTCTGATCGTGGCTTTTGCTGTGTTCTTATTAATCCGCTCAGTCAATAAACTACAACGTGAAAAAGAAGCGGAACCAGCCCCTAAAGAAGCCACCAATAAAGAATGTCCGAAATGTTTTTCAACCATTCTAATCAAAGCAACCCGTTGCCCACATTGCACATCTGAAATTGCCTAAACAAAAAAGCCCCGACCAACTGGCCGGGGCTTTTTTTAGCTTTAAAGGCTGAGGGATGATTACATCATGCCGCCCATGCCACCCATTCCGCCCATATCAGGCATTGAAGGTGCATCATCTTTCGGCAGTTCAGCAATCATCGCTTCTGTTGTCAGCATCAGACCAGCAACAGAACCTGCATTTTGCAGTGCAGTACGAGTCACTTTGGTTGGGTCAAGAATACCCATATCGATCATATCGCCGTATTCGCCTGTAGCCGCGTTGTAACCGAAGTTACCTTTGCCTGCAGCGACTTCGTTCAGGATAACAGAGGCTTCAGCACCCGCATTTGTAGCGATTTGACGTAAAGGTTCTTCCATTGCACGACGGGCAATTTTGATACCCATGTCTTGATCATGGTTGTCACCACGCAGTTCACCCAGAGAACCTTCTGCACGAACCAGAGCAACACCACCACCAGCAACAACGCCTTCTTCAACCGCGGCGCGAGTTGCATGCAACGCATCTTCAACGCGTGCTTTTTTCTCTTTCATTTCCATTTCGGTAGCCGCACCGACACGGATAACCGCAACACCGCCAGCTAATTTAGCCACACGTTCTTGCAGTTTTTCTTTGTCGTAGTCAGAAGAAGATTCAGCAATTTGTGTACGAATTTGTTCAACACGTGCTTGGATTTCATCTGCACGGCCAGCACCATCAACGATAGTGGTGTTTTCTTTGCTGACAGTGATTTTCTTCGCTTGACCTAAGTGATCTAAAGTCACTTTTTCCAGGCTCAGACCGACTTCTTCAGAAATAACAGTACCACCAGTCAGAACAGCGATATCTTCTAACATCGCTTTACGACGGTCACCAAAGCCAGGGGCTTTAACCGCACAGACTTTCACGATACCGCGCATATTGTTCACAACCAGTGTTGCTAATGCTTCACCTTCCACGTCTTCAGAGACGATCAGCAGCGGACGGCTTGATTTAGCCACTTGCTCCAGAGCTGGCAGTAAGTCACGGATGTTTGAGATTTTTTTGTCGAATAACAGCACATACGGATCTTCCAGTTCTGCTGTCATAGTTTGTTGGTCGTTAACAAAGTATGGAGACTGGTAACCACGGTCAAACTGCATACCTTCAACGACGTCTAATTCGTTTTCAAAGCCGCTACCATCTTCAACAGTGATAACGCCTTCTTTACCGACTTTTTGCATGGCTTCAGCAATGATTTTACCGACTGATGCGTCAGAGTTTGCTGAGATAGTACCTACTTGAGCAATGGCTTTATCATCATCGCAAGGAGATGACATAGTGCGTAATTGCTCAACCGCCGCTTGAACCGCTTTGTCGATACCACGTTTCAGATCCATTGGGTTCATACCTGCAGTAACGGCTTTCATACCTTCACGCAGAATAGCTTGTGCCAACACAGTCGCTGTAGTTGTACCATCACCAGCAGCATCAGAAGTGTGCGAAGCCACTTCTTTTACCATTTGTGCACCCATGTTTTCGTATTTGTTTTCCAGTTCGATTTCTTTCGCCACTGAAACACCGTCTTTCGTGACGGTTGGTGCGCCGAAGCTTTTATCTAAAACAACGTTGCGACCTTTTGGTCCTAGTGTCACCTTAACCGCATTGGCCAGAGTGTTTACACCTTTAACCATTAACTGACGTGCGTCTGCACCAAATTTGACTTCTTTAGCAGCCATTGTAGTTATTCCTCTTGTTCTTTAAAAAAAGCAAATGAGTCCAGGGATTAGCCTTCGATAACAGCAACGATGTCATCTTCACGCATGACTAACAGTTCTTCACCGTCAACCTTAACTTCAGTACCGGCATATTTGCCAAACAGTACTTTGTCACCCACTTTTACCGCCAAAGGGCGAACTTCGCCTGAATCTGTAACCTTGCCATCACCAGCAGCGAGAATTTCACCACGAGATGGTTTTTCTGCGGCGTTATCAGGGATAACGATACCGCCAGCGCTCATTGTTTCTTCTTCCATGCGACGAACAATCACACGATCATGAAGGGGACGAAGATTCATCTGTATTTCCTCCGAAAAATGTCTATTTAATGACTAACTTAAATTGTAGGGAACTCATACAATGGGGTTACAAAACCTGCTTTCAAGGGGACTAAGCAAAAAAATTTAAATTTTTTTATCGAAGATGATGTTTGTCATCGTCATCGACCACTTCCCCATCAATTACATCACCTTCACGATAATCAGATCGGTAACGTTGTTGTGAAAAAGCACCACTTCGATTTTGTGTGTACAAAATACGACGGTTCTTTGCCATATGCTTAATCACAAGCCTTCTTATATTAGGTATCAACAATAGAAAACCCAAAGTATCCGTGACGAATCCGGGGGTTAACAACATCGCCCCGGCGATGACCAGGCAGACACCTTCTAACATCTCCGTAGCAGGAATTTGCCCGCTTGCCAGCGACTGCTGTGCTCTTTGTAAGGTCTGAAAACCTTGCAAACGTAAAAGAAATGCACCTAATACGGCTGTCGCCACCACCAGAAAAATGGTCGGCAATGCACCAATAACATCGCCAACCTGAATCAAAACATAGATTTCAACGATGGGAATAATTAAAAACAGGAGAAATAAAAATCGAAACATAAGACGTCCATCGTAATAGTTATAACTATGGATATTGGTGCGACTTTGCTGATTTCAAGCCCTGATCGTAAATGTCGCCTAAATACAACAAAAATCAGGATTTGTATCACTGTCACAAAACTGTAACGTTTCCTTCATCATGCTGAAACAATACAGGCATAAGGTGTGCGGGACTTCGGCTCTTACCGAATTGATAAACCAACCTAGAGGATAGTCCCTTGAAATTGAAAACTACATCTTTATTAATTGCCGGTACCTTGTTTGGTGCAGCAATGTTGCCTGCACAGGCAAACAACGAAGCGATGGCTGACCTGTTAAAAGTCCTTCGTGACAAAGGCACCATCAGTGCTGAAGACTACAACATGTTGAAAAATGCTGCAGCTGCTGATCAAGAAAAAACTGAAGCGGCTCAAGCTGAAGTGAAAAAGCAAGTTGAAGAAGCAACAGCGAACATGCCTGTTATCGAAACTGACGGTAAATTAGTTATTGCTGACCGTGAAGGTAACTGGGAATTCCAACCTATCGGCCGTGTTATGTGGGATGCGATTGACACTGACGAAGATGATTCAGGTGCGGAAGATTTCCACGGTACTGAATTACGTCGTGCACGTTTAGGTTTTGAAGGTTCCATCTATGACTGGGGCTACAAATTTGAAGCAGACTTCGCTACCGGTGGTAATAGTGGTAGTGACTCTGAAGTATCGATCAAAGATGCATTCATCAGCTACGGAAACAAATTCAACGATTTAGCCTATGACGTGAAATTAGGTCAATCTCATATCGCTTACGGCTTAAACACAAAAATCAGCTCTAAATACATGACATTCATGGATCGCCCATGGTTTGCTGATAGCACCGTATCTCCTGCACGTGAAAGCGGTGCTGTTTTTTCATTAGCTGAAAAAGATTACAGATGGTTAGTGTCAGCTGGCCTAACTAACGGTGAAATTGAAGGTGGCTCAACAGACAGTAACGGTAGCACATTCTCAGCACGTGCTTCTTTCGTTCCTTACATGCAAGATAAAAATCACCTGATTCAAGTTGGTCTGGGTTATTTAACCAAGGGCGGCGGTGATGACTTCCGTTTCAGACAACGTCTTGTCAGTCATAAAGATGCTACACGTCATTTAGACACATCAACTTTTGAAATTGATGGTGCAGATGCTTACACAGTAGACGCCATGGGCGTATTTGGTTCATTCCATGCAATGGCTGAATACAACGACTTTACTGCAGAACGCACAGCTGGTTCTGATGTGGATATTACTGGCTACGCTGTTGAAGCTGGTTACTTCTTAACAGGCGAATCATTGAAATGGAAAAAAGGTTTTACCTCAGGTATTTCACCTAATTCTTCTGCAGGTGCATGGCAAATTGCAGCACGTTTCGAAACACTGGAGATTGATGACTCAGCTAATAGCGACGAAGCTGACAAATGGACTGTTGGTCTTAACTACTATCCGACAAAAAACACTCGTTTAATGTTGAACTATGACAAAGTTACTGACCTGAAAGTTGATGGCTCAAGCGTAAATTACGAACCATCTGCACTTAAATTCCGTGCACAAGCTTACTGGTAGGCCTTACCTCTGGAAAGCACTGATAAAAGCCTCACCCCAGGGTGGGGCTTTTTTCTGATTAGGAGATATTAGCAAGAGAAGATAAGACGATGACACAAGAAGAATTACACCACTATCACTCATTACAGGAAATTCTCAGTCATGGACGTCTGACAGCTCTGTTTCAACCCATTATATCTCTACACAACCAACAGATTTTTGGTTATGAGGCTTTGATAAGAGGCCCTTCGGATGGCCCTCTTCATTCACCTCTAACCTTATTTGATACAGCCCTTAAACATGATTGTTTGGCTGAATTGGATTTACTTTGTCGAGAAACTGCCATCAAACGCTATGGCCAACTCGGTCTCAAAGAAAAACTTTTCATCAATACGACCCCGGTCGCCATTTTAAATAGTGATTACCCACACGGCTTAACACTGCAATATGTTGAAGAAGCGGGGCTATCAGCAGAACAAGTCATCATTGAACTCACTGAACAGTATCCGATTGATGACTATGAATTAATGCGAACAGCCACCGAACATTATCGCGATATGGGCTTTTCGATTGCGATTGATGATTTGGGCGCGGGCTATTCTGGCTTACGCACCTGGTCTGAACTCAAGCCTGATTTTGTCAAACTGGACCGCCACTTTATGCAGAATATTCATGAAGATCGGCAAAAGCGCCAATTTGTGCAGTCCATGATTGATATTGCTCAAAGTATCGGCTGCCAGGTGATTGGTGAAGGCATTGAAGTTCGTCAGGAATATATCACCGCACAAAGTCTGGATATGCGCTTTGTACAAGGCTATTACTTTGGCCGCCCTAATCGCAATCCACAGAAAGAACTCGATAACAGTCTGTTTGCCCAACGCAAAGAAACAACGATACAACGAACAGGTCGTCCAAGAGCGAATACCCTTGTTAGCAGCTTGCTGACAGATTTAGATCCGGTCAGACATAACGATACCATTGAGCACATTTCTGATCGTTTTCAGAAAGCGTTAAAACTGAATGCGTTGCCGGTTGTTGATGATAATAATCGTGTCGTGGGTATCATGTGGCGCGATGATTTTATGACACTTTACGCCAGCCGTTTTGGTCGTGAACTGTACGGAAGAAAACCCATAAAAGACTTTATGGATAAAAATCCCATCGTCGTTGAAACTGAGCTGCCATTGAAAAAACTTAGTTATCAAATCACCAGCCAGGAAGCACATCACCAGCACAGTGCGTTCGTCATTACTGAGCAAGGTCGTTATCGCGGTGTAGGTAGTTTAATGGACTTGCTACGTCAGATTACCGATATGCAAATCACCATGGCTCGCCATGCCAACCCGCTGAGTGGTCTACCAGGAAATGTGCCATTAAGTGAGCATACCCGTGAGATTATCGAGCAAAATCGGGATGTCACTGTCTGCTATTTTGACTTGGATAACTTCAAACCCTACAACGACATTTATGGTTACGGTAAAGGCGATAAGGTGATTAGCCTCACAGCTAAAACGTTAACTGAACATGTCGACCAGGAAATCGACTTTGTCGGGCATGTGGGTGGCGATGATTTTATCATCTTGTTTGAAAGTAAAGACTGGCGACAGCGTTGCCAAAAGATTCTGGAAGCATTTGAGGCACTTTACCCACAGCTATACAATTTGCGTCATCTGCAACAAGCAGGCATCAATGCGGTTGATCGCCATGGCAATGAAACCTTTTATTCACTGCTTAGCTTATCTATAGGTGCTGTGCGCATTTTAGACTTTCCGAATATCCAGGCAGAGATTGATCTGACCGAATACGCCAGTAAGGCAAAATCAATGGCTAAACGAATAGCTGGAAACAGCCTCTATCAGCTAGAAGCGACAGAAAAAAATATGATTAATCAGAAACCGAAGATACGCTTGGTCACGGAGAAATAAACGGCTTAAACTGCCGCTTCGTAAGCAACCTGTTCGAGTACAAACTCGACACGCTGACGAACTTTCTCACGTGTTTCGCGGAAGATGGCCATCACTTCCTCTTCACTACCCCGCAGCTTGGCCGGATCAGGCAAAGGCAGATGCACCTTAACTGTATGCGGGCTGAGTAGAGGGCACTGCTCTTCAGCGTTATCACATAGTGTGACTAACAAATCTGCCCATTCCAGCATTTCACCATTCACACGAATTGATTCCTGCTGAGAAATATCAATGCCGACTTCAGACATAATTTTGATGGCACGTTGGTTTTGTCCATGTGCTTCAATACCAGCCGATTTAATTTCAATTTCTTCGCTGGCCAAAGCTCTTGCCCAACCCTCAGCCATTTGTGAACGACACGAATTGCCAGTACACAAAAACATGACTCTAATCTTTTCCATTTCTAACCCTTTCTTTATAGCAGGCCGACCTTAACAAACCAATATGACAACGCCGTTACGGCAACATAACATTCTGATTTATTGTTAATTCCTAATTCAGACTTGAAGCGAACAGCATCGCTTCTGTTAAAATGCCTGTTTATCAAAGAATAAAGACGTCCATTGTGAAAAAACTGATCGCACACATCCTCATCTCAGCGGCACTGTTGACTCCCGTCCTTGCTCAAGCTCAAACCACACGTTATGTATCTGATAAGCTCGAAATCACCATGCGGAATGGTCAAGGCGTGAAGTTCAATATCCGTAAAATGCTCGAGTCTGGTACACGACTCGAAGTACTGGAAACGGATCCAGCAGGTTATTCAAAAGTCAGAACGACAGATGGCGTTGAAGGCTGGGTGTTAACCCGTTATCTGACCAACACACCGAGTGCTCGTGACCAACTTGAAGCCAGTCAAAAGCGTGTGGCCAATTTAGAACTTGAAATCGCTAAATACAAAGAAGAAATTTCATCACTCAGTAATCAAAACTCCGACGTTGATACACAAAACATGTCGTTGAAAGAAAAGTCACAACGTTTGAGCAAAGAACTGGACGACCTCCGTCGTACCGCATCAAATGCTGTGGCTTTAGATAATGAAAACCGACAGCTAAAAGAAAAGCTGCAAGAAATTGATCATGAGAACCAGTCATTAGTTATCGAAAACAATGCCTTAAAAGATAACAGTACCCGAAGCTGGTTCCTTATTGGCGCCGCTGTTTTATTTGCAGGTATCTTGTTAGGCATCATCCTACCGCGACTAAAAGTTCGTAAAAAGGATAGCTGGGGCAGCCTCTGATAACAGTTTATTATCTCGTCAATAAAAAAAGGACGCATCGAGCGTCCTTTTTTTGCTTCATATAACCAGTCAATTAAGCACGCTTTTTGTGTCCATCTCTCAGATGAGACAAGCCTTCTCCAGCTAAAGAGCCACCATCAATCTGATACGCCTTACCAAAGCCTTTCACATAACGGCCACCGATAGGGTTTAGTTTGAATAACTTAAAGTCACTCAATTGACTTAAGTTTTGTATGCGATCGCCATGACGATCGGTTAAACACTGAATACCGACATCCCAGTCAGCAGAGTCAATTGGCAATAGTTCTGTGGTCACATTGTACTGAACACGAAGACGAGCAAATAACTCCGCAGCAGAGTCTTCATCCTCAATAATTAATACTGAAGCTCTGGGGTGATGCTGCAAGTTTTTAGCGTGAACCGCGATTTCACTGATTAATACATATAAACAATCTTCTCCCACCGCAAATGGTGCATAGGAAGCATAAGGTTCGTTTTCTTCAGTTAATGATGACAACAGCAAGCTTTTACGACTATTTACCATCGCCATAATTTCCTGGCTGATTTGAGCTTCTAACCCTTTATTATTCATAATTCATTCTCACTGATAGTGTTGTTGCATTGCCAGAAACCGTTGTTTTTGTTCTGCCAACAACTCACCTTTTTCATCTCGGCCCAGAAAGACCTTAAAGATCACCTCATCATCCGCATTTTCAAAAACGAAGGCATAGCTTTCTCTTCCTCTATGCGGTTTATCCTGAAAGCGAATCTGCTTCACTTGTTTAAGGTTTAAATGACCGTGCAAACCGGGCACAGGCCCACTTAAATTATAAAAACCTTCAGCGACTTTGCCCTTGGGAAACGGACCTTTGAATTCAAACACACTGCCAGCATGAATGATAATCGTCACCATCGTACCCCAGTCGGACAGCGTTTCTAGTAATTCTTGAGCCTGCTCTCCCGGCATGCTTACATCGGACATATCCACTCCTCAAAATCCTATCGTACACCTAGCAAGGCATATTCACCCAGTATGCATGAGTCAAACACGAATACTGCTTATTAGCTTGTTTATCACTAAATCAGGGTAAAATAATCTTCTATATGCCATACCCACGGAAAAATTGGCACTCATAATGGTCACACCATTGAGATTTCATTTTCTCAATGACTGACACCAACCTTAAAGTAACGTTCTAATTTTAATGATTATCTATGATTGATAAAAACAGCTATGAGCTGAGTGGCATCCTTAAACAAGCCCTTTTGTATAAAAAGCATCTAGTTAAAGCCAATATCATTGCTTTACTGGCGACACTCTGTGCCGTGCCAGTCCCCTTATTATTGCCGCTGATGGTCGATGAAGTGTTGCTCAATGAACCTGGTCCAACTGTCGCCTTTATTCAACACTTCAGCCCCGACAGCTGGCATGGACCAGTTTTATATATCATGGCGGTATTGTTATTTACTTTGGTATTGCGTGTGGCGTCGGTTATTTTAAACGTCGCTCAATCACGTTATTTCACGCTGATTGCCAAACGCATCACCTTCCGCATACGGCAAAAACTCATCAAACGACTGGGCAGAATTGCCATAAGTGAATATGAAACGCGCGGTAGCGCCGGTATCGCATCACATTTTGTGACCGATATTGAAGTGATTGATAACTTTATTGGTAACACCATCAGTCGGTTTATTGTAGCAACACTGAGTATTATCGGCACCGCAGTCATATTGCTGTTTTTGCACTGGCAACTGGCCTTACTGATTTTGTTTATGAATCCATTAGTGATTTATTTCACTATGGTGGTCGGTAAACATGTCAAAGAGCTTAAAAAGAAAGAAAATGCCGCCTTTGAAATTTTCCAACAGAGCCTGACTGAAACACTGGATGGTATTCAACAAATACGTACCGCTAACCGTGAAAAACATTATCTACTTCGTGTTATCGATAATGCTCGGCAAGTGAGAAATCATGCCTCGGAATTTGCCTGGAAAAGTGATGCGGCAAACCGTTTTTCCTTTGTGATATTTTTGTTTGGCTTTGATGTGTTTAGAGCTGTCAGCATGTTTATGGTGGTTTTCTCTAATTTAAGTATTGGTGAGATGTTCGCGGTATTTGGTTATCTGTGGTTTATGATGGGGCCAGTGCAGGAAATATTGAATATTCAGTATTCCTTTTACTCAGCCAGTGCTGCAGTCTCTCGCCTTAATAGCTTATTCAGTATGCATGAAGAAGTTCGTTACAAAAGAGAGATAAATCCTTTTGTGAATGGGCAACCAAGTAGCATTCGTATTGAAAACTTACACTTTAAATACGGGGATAATAATAAAGTCCTCAGTGGCGTGTCGCTGAATATCAACGCAGGTGAAAAGGTCGCCTTAGTCGGCGCCAGTGGTGCAGGTAAATCAACGCTGGTGAATGTCTTACTGGGTTTATATCCTGCTGATAAAGGCATGGTATTTTTTAATGATGTACCGGTGAGTAAAATTGGTTTGGATACCGTTCGCGAGCACGTTTCCACTGTGTTGCAAAGCCCGGCTTTATTTAATGATACCGTTCGTCAAAATATAACCATGGGCCGTGTTTATAAAGATGAAGCTATCTGGGAAGCCATTCGAATTGCTCAGATAGAAACCGTGATTCAAGATCTCCCTCAGCAACTAGATACCATCATAGGTCGTGATGGTGTGAAGCTATCCGGTGGTCAACGTCAGCGCCTGGCGATTGCCCGCATGGCATTAGTGAACCCCAGCGTTGTCGTGCTCGATGAAGCCACATCGGCTTTAGATAGTGAAACGGAATATCAGTTACATAATGCCTTAGAAAACTATCTGCAAAATCGTACTACCATCATTATTGCTCACCGCCTGAGTGCCGTAAAACAGGCCGATCGGATTATTGTGTTTGATGGTGGCGAAATTATTGCTGAAGGCAGCCATGATTCATTGATTAATCAGGATGGTTTGTACCAAAAGCTTTACGCTCAGCAGATATAAAAAAGCCCGGTCGAACCGGGCTTTTTTTATTTTCTAGCGACGCTTGAGTTGTTCTACATCCCGAACAGCGCCTTTCGCCGCCGAAGTCGTTAATGCTGCATAGGCTTGCAGTGCTAAACTCACTTCACGTTCACGGCCAACAGGTTTCCAGGCATCATCGCCTTTTGCTTCCATGGCTGCACGACGATGAGCCAATTCTTCGTCGCTTAATTCAACATTGATCTTACGATTAGGAATATCAATATGAATGATATCGCCTTCTTCAACTAAGCCAATATTACCGCCTTCCGCTGCTTCAGGTGAGGCGTGACCAATAGATAAACCCGATGTACCACCAGAGAAGCGGCCATCGGTTAACAAAGCACAGGCTTTACCCAAGCCTTTCGACTTCAGGTAACTAGTTGGATACAACATTTCCTGCATGCCTGGTCCACCTTTCGGACCTTCATAACGGATAAGGACAACATCACCTTCTTTGATATCTCCCCTTAAGATAGCCGCTACAGACTCGTCTTGAGATTCAAAAATACGGGCTGGGCCGGAAAAGGTCAGGATAGATTCATCCACACCTGCCGTTTTCACAATACAGCCATCTTCAGCCAAGTTGCCATATAACACCGCAAGGCCACCGTCCTGACTGTAAGCATGCTCAATATCACGAATACAGCCATTTTCACGATCTAAATCCAGCTCGGGCCAACGACAATTCTGACTAAAGGCTTGTTGAGTTGGAATACCTGCGGGACCAGCAAGATAGCGTGTCAATGCAGGCTCATATTGGCTACGTTTTACATCCCATTGTTTTAAGCCTTCACCCATGGTTTTGCTGTGAACGGTGGGTATATCAGTATGTAACAAACCACCAGCGGCTAATTCACCAAGAATTGAAATGACACCACCAGCACGATGTACATCTTCCATATGGTATTTATTAGTAGCGGGTGCGACTTTACATAAATTCGGGATTTTACGAGACATGCGGTCAATATCTGCCATGGTGAAATCGACTTTCGCTTCATTCGCCGCAGCTAATAAATGCAGTACGGTATTGGTCGAACCACCCATCGCGATATCCAGAGCAATGGCATTTTCAAACGCGGCTTTAGTTGCAATCGAACGTGGCAGTACGTCAACTTCGTCATTTTCATAATAACGTTTTGCTAAATCGACAATACGACGACCTGCTTCCAGAAACAGTTCTTCCCGATCCGCATGGGTCGCTAATAAAGAGCCATTCCCAGGTAAAGACAACCCTAAGGCTTCTGTCAGACAGTTCATTGAGTTTGCCGTGAACATACCTGAACATGAACCACATGTCGGACAGGCGCTACGCTCAACCTGCTCAACATCAGCATCGCTGACATGCTCATCCGCCGCTTGAACCATGGCATCAACCAGATCCAGTTTGACGTCTTTGCCGGCCAATTTTGTTTTACCGGCTTCCATCGGGCCACCTGAAACAAAAATAACCGGAATATTCAGCCTCATGGCGGCCATTAACATCCCAGGTGTGATTTTGTCGCAATTTGAAATACAGACAATCGCATCAGCACAGTGCGCGTTAACCATATACTCAACAGAGTCAGCGATAATGTCGCGCGATGGCAAACTGTACAACATGCCACCATGCCCCATGGCGATACCGTCATCAACGGCAATGGTATTAAATTCTTTCGCAACACCGCCCGCTTTTTCAATTTCGCGCGCAACCAGTTGACCCAGATCTTTTAAGTGAACATGTCCTGGAACAAATTGCGTAAACGAGTTAGCTACGGCGATGATAGGCTTGTTGAAATCATCATCTTTCATTCCTGTAGCCCGCCACAAGGCGCGTGCACCAGCCATATTTCTGCCGGCAGTAGATGTTCTTGAACGATATTGAGGCATGCGAAATCTCTCCAAAATCTGTTTTGCTCCATGTAACCCTTAGATCACACGGTAATAATCTGATAAATTTTACACGACACTTGGCAAGCGTGCTGAGTCTGAGATAAAAAAGAACATTAATGAATGACACTGTAAAGCCTGTTACGCCACAAAACTTAGCCACAACAACAAGCTGGTTTCGTACTGCCGCGCCTTATATTCATAGTCATCGTGGCGCTACATTTGTCATTGCTTTTGATGGCGAAACTATCGATAGCCAAGAGTTTGAACCGTTACTGCATGATATCTCTATTCTTAATAGTTTAGGAATCAAACTTGTACTGGTATACGGTGCCAGACCGCAAATTGAAGCAAGTTGCATTCAACAGAATGTTCCTGTCCGTTATCACAGTGGTTTGCGAGTCACTGATGATGTCAGTCTCGTTATCGCCAAAGCAGCAATTGGTAAACTTCGCCTCGACATTGAATCGAAATTATCTTTTGGTTTACCTCATACTCCGATGGCCGATGCTCGCATTCGCTGCATCAGTGGCAATTTAGTTATCGCCAGACCGGCAGGCATTATTGATGGTGTGGATCTTGGTCATACTGGTGAAGTTCGTCGCATTGATAGCGAAGGTATTAACCAGCAGTTAGCAGCGGGAAATATCGTATTACTCCCGCCGCTAGGTTACTCATTAACCGGTGAAAGCTTTAATGTGTCAGCAGAATCTATCGCTACCGAAGTTGCGACAGCACTTCGCGCTGACAAACTCATTTTTATTGGTCACAGTAACCAGGCCATGCCTCGTGAACTGACAGTTGATGAAGCACAAAAAACGTTGTCTTCTCATCCCTCATTACCCGCCGCGGTCAAGGCATGTAAAGCCGGTGTGACTCGGGTTCATATTCTGGACAGAGCCATCAATGGCGTATTGTTACAAGAACTATTTAGTCGTGATGGTGCCGGCACCCTGGTCACCGCGACCTCGTTCGAAACCACAAGACAAGCGGTGATCGATGACGTCGGCGGAATATTAGAATTACTCCAGCCATTGGAAGAAAAAGGCATTGTCGTAAAACGGTCCAGAGAATTGCTCGAACGTGAAATTGATCATTTCACCGTGATGGAACGTGATGGCAGTGTGGTCGCTTGTGCTGCGCTCTACCCTTATCCTGAAAATGATATGGCTGAGCTCGCTTGCCTTGCTGTTTCCAATCACTATCAAAGCCATGGTCGGGGTAAACAATTATTAGCGGTATTGGAGCAATCCGCTCAGGCGCAAGGCATCAATCATCTCTGTGTGCTCACCACACAAACAGCGCATTGGTTTTTGGAACAAGGTTTCAAGCCTGCAGATATTGCAGACCTCCCCGTAGCCAAGCAAGCGCTGTATAACTACCACCGTAATTCACGGGTGTTTAGAAAGCAGCTGGCTTAGCGATTCTTTTTATTACTTAGCTTGCGACGGTACTCGGGGAATAACAATGGCGCGAATTCGTGTAATGCTTTTTCATAAACGCGACGTTTAAAAAACACGATTTCATCAACAGGGGTCCAGTAATCGACCCAACGCCAGTCATCAAACTCCGGTTTTTCATGCAGGTTGAGTTTGACGTCTTCTTCCTTGCCGGTGAAGCGCATTAAAAACCAGCGCTGCTTCTGGCCAATGCAAAGCGGCTTATTACCGTATCGCAGGTAACGTTTTGGCAACCTGTAACGCAACCACCCGCGAGTGGAAGCAATTAACTCAACATGTTCTGGCAGTAAACCCACCTCTTCCGTAAGTTCACGATAAGCCGCTTGCTCAGGAGTTTCATGGGATTTAATCCCCCCCTGCGGAAACTGCCACGAATCATGTTGCGCACGTTGCGCCCACAACACCTGATTCTCTTCGTTGCAGAGTATTATCCCTACATTAGGCCTGAAGCCATCTTTATCAATCACGACTTAAGTCTCTGGCTGGCTGAGCGCAATCGCCCCCAGCGGTTTATTCTCAATTAGTGATTAGATTATTAAAAGCACTGTCAGTATGCAATGCATTTTGACATACAATAGTCGTATTTTTGATTAAAACGGAGACTTTTCCTGCATCATGGCGTTGGCAATTTTTGATTTAGACAATACTTTATTGGCTGGTGATAGCGACTATTTATGGGGCCGATACCTGTGTGAAAATAGCATTGTAGATGAGGCGGCATACAGAACTGCCAATGATCATTTCTATCAGCAATACGTCAACGGCACCTTGGATATCTACGAATTTCTGGAATTTGTATTTACTCCTTATGCCAATCACTCTATGCAGGAATTAGAATCTTGGCGCGCGGCTTATCTGGAAGAAAAAATTAAGCCGATTATATTGCCAGCGGGTATTGAGCTCATCGAAAAACATCGTGCTCAGGGTGATACCTTATTGATTATTACTGCCACCAATAGTTTTCTGACTCAACCTATTGCCGAACTGCTGGGTATTGAACACCTGATTGGAACCGAACCTGAAATGATCAACGGTGCATTTACCGGCAAAGTCTCCGGCACGCCGTCATTCCAGCATGGCAAAATCGAACGTTTGAAAATGTGGTTAAACCATCGGGATGAAGATATGGAAAACAGTATTTTTTACAGTGACTCCCATAATGATATTCCGTTACTAGAATTAGTGGATACTGCCGTGGCTGTTGATCCGGATGACAAGCTTGCGGCTGTCGCCAAGGAAAAAGGCTGGAAAATTCTCAGTTTGCGTTAATAATTGTTACAATTCATCGTTTTTTATCATTCATAATCAGGCCGTCAATATGGAATGGGAAGTTGTTATTGGGTTAGAAATTCATACCCAACTCGCCACCAAATCTAAAATTTTCTCTGGTGCTGCCACCGCATACGGTGCGGAACCCAACACACAAGCATGTGCTGTTGATTTAGGTTTACCGGGCGTATTACCTGTACTCAACGCCGAAGCCGTCAGAATGGCGATTAAATTTGGCCTCGCCGTTGATGCTGAAATCTCTGATCGCTCAGTCTTTGCGCGTAAAAACTACTTCTACCCTGATTTACCTAAAGGCTATCAAATCAGCCAATATGAGCTACCCGTGGTTGGTAAAGGCCATATCAATATTGAGCTGGAAGATGGCACAGAAAAAGTCATTGGCATCACTCGTGCTCACCTTGAAGAAGATGCCGGTAAATCGCTGCATGAAGACTTTGATGGCGAAACAGGTATTGATTTAAACCGTGCCGGCACGCCTTTATTAGAGATTGTTTCTGAACCCGACATGCGTAGTGCAAAAGAAGCCGTTGCCTACATGAAAAAAATTCACTCTCTGGTTCGCTATCTCGAGATCTGTGATGGCAATATGCAGGAAGGCTCCTTCCGTTGTGATGCCAACGTTTCTGTTCGTCCCAAAGGCCAGGAAAAATTTGGTACCCGAGCTGAACTGAAAAACATCAACTCTTTCCGTAACGTCGAACGTGCAATCAATTATGAAATCGAGCGTCAAATTGATGTTCTGGAATCCGGCGGTGAAGTGATTCAGGAAACCCGTCTGTATGATGCAGACAAAAATGAAACCCGTGCTATGCGTAGCAAAGAAGAAGCGAATGATTACCGTTACTTCCCCGATCCGGATTTGCTACCGCTTATTATTGATGAAGTGACCATCAACGAGATTAAAGCAACATTGCCTGAATTACCGAATGAAAAACGCGACCGTTTTGTTAACGAGTTAGGTTTATCTCTTTATGATGCTTCAGTACTGACAAGCAGCCGTGAACTCGCTACTTACTTTGAGTCATTGCTGGCTGCCACGGGTGGTAAGGATCCGAAACAATGTGCTAACTGGGTCATCGGTGATGTCTCAGGTGCCTTAAACAAGGCTAATCTGGATATCTCAGAATCCCCTGTCAGCGCAGAACAACTTGCTAGCGTATTAAACCGAATCACTGACAACACCATCTCAGGCAAGATTGCTAAAACAGTGTTTGAAGCATTATGGGCAGGTGAAGGCAAAGATGCGGATGAAATCATTGAAAGCAAAGGCCTGAAACAAGTTACTGACACTGGCGCTATTGAAGCGATGGTGGATGAGGTTCTGGCAAATAACCCCGATCAAGTTCAACAATACCGCGATGGCAAGGAACAGCTCATTGGCTTCTTTGTAGGTCAAATCATGAAAGCATCAAAAGGCAAGGCCAACCCGGCCCAGGTCAATGAATTACTGCAGAAAAAACTTAACGGGTAAATCAATATCCTGATCCAAGCGAAACCGAAAAAGCCGCATTTATGCGGCTTTTTTATTTTCAATTTTACGTTCTCATTGTGAGGCAGCTCACAAATTCCTGTTCACCTGATTCCCCTTGACCACTAAACGATGTAGTATCACTTGATGGATTTGTTACGCTTTTTTGACAACGGCGCTAAAAGCCAATGATGGAGCAAAGGTTCACCCACCAATGAAGTTTGTACAGGAGCACCTCCCCGCCAAGACGGGTTTGAATAAATTACCGTCGGCCTCTCCCTTACCTGAAGCCAATTGGGTTCTCGTTTTCGGTTCTGTGAACCGCTTCAATGATAAAGGTTTCGCTAAAACCATAAAAAAACGCTATCCAAACGCAGAAATCATTGGCTGCACCACTTCCGGCGAGATTACTAGTGATGGCGTTTATGACGACAGCATCCATATCACGGCCATGCAATGGGAACGAAGCACCCTCCGGTTTATTAGCAAGCCAGTGAATAGTATGGAACAGTCTCATGCGCTGGGTGCACAAATCGCTGCTGAATTAAAAATGGACGATCTGAAAGGCGTCTTTGTGCTCAGTGATGGTTTAAATGTCAATGGTTCAGAGTTAGTAGAAGGCCTTCAGGAAATTTTACCAAACGTTCCTATCACAGGGGGATTAGCAGGTGACTCTGCGGCATTTAAACAGACCCTGTTAATCAATAATGACAAAATTCAGGATCGTGTAGTGATTGCTGTTGGTATTTACGGTGAGGATGCCATCGTCACCAGTGGAGCCTTAGGTGGCTGGCAGCCGTATGGCCCCCCCAGACAAATTACGCGTTCAAACAAAAATGTGGTGTATGAGCTGGATAATAAACCGGCTTTACCTCTTTATAAAATGTATATCGGTTATTACGCTAATCAATTACCGGCTTCCGGGCTGAATTTCCCATTTGCCATCATGGATGAGAAGAATGTTAATGTCATCAGAACATTGCTCGCCATTAATGAAAAAGAAAACAGTCTGACCTTCGCCGGTAATATTAAAGAAGGTTCAACAGTACGTTTTCTGAAATCAGACCATGATCGTTTGGTTTTAGGTGCCAGTGAAGCTGCCAGACAGATTCTGCAAAAAGACGTGAATATCAATGACAAAGCACTAGCGATTTGTGTGAGCTGTGTCGGTCGTAAACTGGTGATGGAATCACAAGTCTCAGATGAAGTCTTTGCTGTTCAGAGGCTACTAGGTATGCAGACAGGTATTACCGGGTTTTATTCCAACGGTGAAATCTGTTCTGGAGAAGATGACAGTCATAGCCTGTTACATAACCAGACAATGACTATCGCCTATTTAAGTGAGCACAACGCCTGATTTAATCAGGCGATTTCTCTTGCCGCCGCTAATAATGCCAGTCTGGCAATCACACCATAGGCATAAAAACGATTAGGTTCAGCATCGGGCAGATCGCTTTGGTCCGGTGTACTACAAGACTGAGCAAAGGCTAATGGCTCAAAATGCATGCCCGGCGCATTTAAATTCTCATTCACGCCACGTCCGGTGTGCACTCGATAAAATCCACCAATGACATAGTGATCCATCATATAAATAACGGGTTCAGCCACCGCTTTTTCTGACCCCAAAGTTTCAAAGGTATAGACCCCTTCTTGCACCAAGACATTATCAACAATTAAGCCTTCTTTTGCCGATGACATTTTATTTCGCTGTTTACGATTAAGGTTCTCAATTTCCTCAGCACTTTTGACCGTCATGATTCCCATGCCATACGTACCAGAGTCCGCTTTCACTACCACAAAAGGTTCTCTGTCGATATCGTATTCAGCGTACTTGGCACGAATAGAGGCCAATAAATTATTTACATTTCTGGCCAGACATTCTATTCCCGATTTTTCTTTGAAGTTTACCTCTCCGCATTGAAGTGTGAGTGGTGAAACCAACCAGGGATCGATGCCGATCTGTTCTGCAAATTCTTTTGCCACACCATTATATTGGGTGAAATGATCAGATTTTTTTCTGGTAGACCACCCCGCACGTAATGGTGGGATAACTTCTTGCTCAAGGTTTTCCAGAATTTCAGGGCGTCCCGCTGATAAATCATTATTCAATAAGACAAGGCAAGGTGAGAAGTCACCGACAGCAACACGATTACCATTTCTAACCAACGGCTCCAGCGTAATTTTTTTACCTGATGGCAAATCAATACTCATAGGTTCTTTAATATCTTCTAACAAACTACCAATACGCGCTTCCATTCCGGCTTTCTGAAAAATATCACGCAATGTCTCCAGGCTTTCTAAATAAAATAGGTTCCGGGTGTGATTTTCAGCCACAATTAACACACGCTTGGCAGTAGGACAGGCACGTTCAACCGCCGCCTGAGCCGCATGAATACATAAAGGTATGAATGACGGATTGAGATTATTAAAGCCTGCGGGGAAAAGATTCGTATCTACCGGAGCCAGCTTGAAACCTGCGTTGCGTAAGTCGACAGAAGCATAAAAAGGCGCAGGTGTCTTCAACCACTGTTGCCTTAACCATGTTTCGACTTGCGTCTGCTTTTCTAACAATATTGCCTCAAGTTTAAGAAGAGGGCCATTGAGTGCTGTAGTTAAATGTGGGACACCTGAAGTCATGGTTGGCTCGCTTGTGATTTTAAAGTGTAGAGAACAGTATAAATGTCGATAAGAAGAGACATGGGACACAAATTTGATATTTCAAGTCATTCATACTTAACCATTGTGAAATTGGGGCTCGCTGATATCGTTATTCATCTCAAGTCATCACTAGCCTGTAAAACAAAAATGGGTTATCTTCGTCTGCATTACAATTATAAAATAATTCAGGTATAGCATTGTCGTGAGCCAGAGTGATAACGAATTTAACGGCCTAAAGGTGATGGTAATTGATGACAGTAACACCATTCGCCGCACAGCTGAAACACTGTTAAAAAAAGCTGGTTGTGATGTACTGACGGCTGATAATGGATTTGAAGCTTTACCCGTTATTAGCGCTCATCACCCAGATATTTTGTTTATTGACATCATGATGCCACGACTGGATGGATATCAGACCTGTGCATTAGTTAAAAATAACCCTAAATTTAGGGACATACCCGTAGTAATGCTCTCCAGCAAGGATGGTTTATTTGATAGAGCAAAAGGGCGCGTTGTAGGGGCTGAACAATATTTAACCAAGCCTTTTACCCGTGAAGACTTACTCGGTGCCATCCGAACACATTTGCTGGAAAAAACTCAGGACGCAAATTAACTTATGGCTCGAATTTTAATCGCTGACGATTCCCCTACTGAAGTTTATGTTCTTCAAAAACTATTAGAAAAACATGGCCATCAGATTCTGGTGGCAGAAGATGGTGAACAAGCCGTAACGATGACCCAAACAGAACAACCAGACCTTGTTTTGATGGACGTGGTAATGCCAAATCTGAATGGCTTCCAGGCAACGCGGATTCTTAGTCGTGATGATGAAACCCGCCACATTCCCATCATTATTGTCTCCTCAAAGAACCAGGAGACCGATAAGATGTGGGGGCTCCGCCAAGGAGCAAAAGGGTATCTTGGTAAACCGGTCTCAGAGGATGAGATCATTGAGCAGATTCAATCGTTGCTGGATAAATGACTATGATGCAACCACAATCTCCAGAAGACATCATTGCCATACTGCAGGACATCGAACGCCGCAGTAGACAGAAAGCCGCAGGCTTGACACAGCAGGAAACGCTCGGACAAAGTTGGACGGCTATTGGCTTTCGTGTTGCTAATCATCACTTTGTCATTCCATTAAACGATTCAAGAGAAGTTTTTCCGGTACCAGATCATATCACCGCTGTTCCCAAAGCTAAGTCATGGGTATTTGGCATTGTGAATCTGCGAGGTGAGTTATTGCCAGTGCTGGATCTGAAACATTACCTTATCGACAAACCAAGCAGAGTCTCTAAACGTAGCCGCATCATCGTCATTAATGACGCTGACATCAATAGCGGTTTATTAGTCGATGAAGTCTATGGGCTTAAACATTTTCAACGTGAACCGGATGAAATAGATACCCCATCTCATAAAGATATTTCGCCTTATCTAACTGGCACGGTTTACCAACAAGACACACAATGGGACGTTTTCAGTTTTTCAAAACTTATTGAAGATGAAAGGTTTATTAATGCTGCCGCATAATAATTTGATATCAGGACAAGATATATGAACTCAACCAGCAAGCTTTTATTTTCGTCGCTGAAAAACAGTAAGAACTGGCCAGGATTATTTGCCTTTATCGTGCTGTTTGCTCTGTCATTGGCAGGTTTAGCCCTGATTGCTACCGGGTTTTACACGCTTATCTACCCCAACCTGCTGTTTGTTGTCATTGGGGTTGGCGTATTATTTATTCTCAATACGCTTGCAGCGATTAATCTCTGCTTTCCCACTATCCAGCAGTTAAAAGTTTCACTGGATAAAATGGAATTGCAAAACCGTCATAATCAGGATGCCATTCTGCGCTTACTCGATGAAATGGGCGATCTAGCTGATGGTGACCTTACAGTGAGCGCGACCGTGACTGAAGACATTACGGGTGCAATCGCCGACTCAGTCAACTACACGATTGACGCATTAAGAAGTCTGGTTGAGCAAATTAACTCGACCACCATGCAAGTGGCTTCCGCCGCACAAGAAACTCAGGCAACAGCATTACACCTGACTGATGCCAGTGAGCATCAGGCCCAGCAAATTACTGAAGTAAGTTCATCGATCACTCAAATGGCAGGGTCTATCGAACAGGTATCCCGCAGTGCCAGCCAGTCATCTGACGTGGCAAAACAATCTGTATCCCTGGCAATCCAGGGTAACAGTGCGGTGAAAAAAGCCATTCACGGCATGGATACCATTCGTGAACAAATCCAGGAAACATCAAAACGTATCAAACGTCTGGGTGAGAGCTCGCAACAAATCGGTGACATCGTTGAACTCATTAACGACATTGCTGAACAAACCAATATCCTGTCATTAAACGCTGCTATCCAGGCGGCCATGGCGGGTGAAGCCGGTCGTGGTTTTGCGGTCGTTGCTGATGAGGTTCAGCGTCTGGCTGAACGCTCTAGTAATGCAACCCGGCAGATTGATGCGCTGGTTAAGACCATTCAAAGTGACACCAATGAAGCGATCAGCTCAATGGAACAAAGTACGACCGAAGTGGTTGCTGGAGCCAAGTTATCTCAGGATGCCGGTACTTCTCTTGAACAGATTGAAAGCGTTTCTCATCAATTGGCCGAACTTATCAACAACATCTCTGATAATGCCAAACAACAGGCAACAGCGGCGGTGACAACCTCTGAAAACATGAATGTTATTCAGGAAATCACTATGCAGACATCAACCGGCACGAATGAAAGTGCAGCCTCCATTGGTCGATTACTTGAGTTAACCAATGAACTGCGTAAGTCTGTCTCTGGCTTCAAGTTGCCACGCTAAGCTTATCTGGAGAAAGTCATCTAATGGCACAACTCATCAAAGGCAATTACGATGCATTAGTCTGGCTGCAAGATGAATTGCAACAGTCACTTGCTCATGCCTTAGCGGCCATGAATAATTTTCTTGATGGTCAGGCTGACGATAAACTACTCACCGACACCATCGAGTCTCTTTATCAAGTCAAAGGCACATTGGACATGATTAATATGTCTGGTGCTGCCATGCTGACAGATGAAACGCTAAAAACCGTCAGAGCCTTACAGAATAATCAAGTAGCCAATACATCCATGGCACAAGATGCCATTGTGAAATCACTATTACTATTACCTAATTATTTAAAACTGCTGAATAACGACTTCCAGGATCATCCACTTGCCGTACTGGAATTGATCAATGAACTAAGGAAAGCTTACAAAGCGGACGCAAAAACTGAAATGGAGATGTTCAACCCGAGCTTCTCCGTAGTATTACCGGATAGCATTGCCCCTAACCCGGCACGGAAAATCCCGGCATTAAATATCGAGCAACGTAAGCTGGGTCACGTTTTTCAAGTATTGTTATTACAGTGGTTACGCAAGCAAGATGAGGATAGTCTGAGACAAATGCATGCGATTGTGCATTTTTTACGATTATCCAGCCATCAGGAAAAAGTCTGTTTATTCTGGTGGACAGCTGAAACCCTTATCGAAGCCATTCAACAACAAGGCCTGACCTCTGCAGGCCAGATAAAACCCTTACTAGGCAAACTGGTTCAACCGATCAAGCAACATAGCGAATCGGGTGAGTCGGCAGTGCAATTAAACTTCCCAGACGATCTGGAAAAGCAACTGCTGCTTGCTATCGCCAGAGCCAGCAGCCGTGGGCCTAATGTCACACTATTAAAAGCCACTTTGCAGCTCTATTTCTTTGATCAACGCTCACGTATCTATGGCATGAGTGATAACGCATTAGGCGATGCCCACCTAGCTTTACTTGAGCAGCTTCAGGACATTAAAGATCAGCTCGATCAGCATGCCCATGACAACAACATCACTGTTGAAACCATTGAATCAACGACAAAGCAACTACAAAGCATGTCCGATACTCTGGCCCTACTTGCCGAGTACGAAGCCAGTAATTTATTACACCATCAGGTCGAGCAACTTAATGCCATTAGCAGCAGAGGTGATGTTCCGGGAGATGATGATCTAACCCAGCTTGCTGATAGCCTGTTGCAGGCTGAATCACTACTCCAATCATCAACACAGGCGAATGTTAACGATCAATTACGCCAAACAGTGATGTCTGAATGTTTGCTTGAATTATCCAACATCAAAGAAACCCTCACTTTGATGGAAAAATCCGAGCGTTACGGCGATGGACTGGGCGACACAGAACAACAGCTCATTTTGATAGCCGGTAGTTTGGATATGCTGGATCAATCTGCCGCAGCGGAAATAATCAAACTGACCGCAGACACATTGTCTGAATATAAGCAGGGTAACAATGATTTTTCTGCCATTAAATTACAAAAGCTAGCGGACATCATCGCCTGTTGTGAACTCTATATGGAAGGAATTCGTCATCATGGTCATGCGGATGATGATTATTTAGCAACAGCAAAAACAAAACTGCATCAATTTGATAGTGACAGCGAAACACCTGCTGAGCCTGAATTCACGGCCGAACAAGAGATAATCCAAGAAGAGATTGCTGCAGAGCACGCTGAAACAGCTATTGAGCCTATCATGTCAGATGCTGAGCCAGCATTGTCTTTTGCTAATGATGACGAAACGCCAATCAGCTTATCTGAAGAAGATCAGAGCATTTCGGTTTTAGATGATGTAAAAAATAGCGATTTACCCGCTGCCGAGCTTTGGCAATTTGCTGAAGGTATCGATAGAGAAGTCGCTGAAATATTTATCGAAGAAGCCACAGAGGTGTTACAGGAATTAGCTCATCAGATTCCCGCCTGGATCGATGAACAGGATGAGACCGCCCGGGCAGAAACCCGTCGTCATTTCCATACTCTAAAAGGCAGTGGTCGAATGGCCAATGCGACGGTCATAGCCGAGCTCTGCTGGGCTGTTGAAGATGTATTAAATCATGTGATAGAAGGCAATCGCGATGATAATCATCTGGTGAAAAAACTGGTGCAAGAGTCCTATCAGGTATTGCCCGATTTATTATCACGCTTCACTCAAGCTGATATCAGCACACCTGATAAAATCAATGCCTTGTATGAACTCAAAGAAACCTGCCTCAATCCGCTACTGAAAGAAGCAAAAGAACAACCTGAACAGTATCGACCGACTTCTGTTGAACGCTATATCCAAATTCGTAAGGCCCGCGATGAGGCAAGACTGGATATTGATTTAACAACGTATCAGGCACAACAAGATGCTCAGAAATTCCCGGCAAAACCACTGTTTGAAATAGATGCCATTATTCCTACCAGCGTTGAGCGTTATATCCGAGATAAATGGGGTGTTGAACCACAGCCTGCTAAGGCAGCCACCAACGTTGAAAAATACCTCCAGAGACTGGCGTCAAAACAAAAACAATCAGCTGAAGAACCTCAACAAACTGGTGTCGAACGCTATATTGCACAACAGAATCGACTGACAGAAATTGATGCATTCCGCTCAGCGCTATCGACGCCGATACAACAGACATCGCTAAGCTCTGTTGACCATTACATTATTGAGCTTGTGCAAAAAAATACCGGTGTTTCTGAATACATAAAAGCAAAAGCCTTATCTGAAGCAGAAGCGGATGAAATTGCTGATGAAGAAGATAACGAATTATTATCGATCTTTGTTACTGAGGCTAAACAACATATTGCCAATCTCAAACAAAGCCTTAACGATATTGCTTTCTCAAGACAAATTACTTCCCCTGTCTTACGTTCAGTTCACTCACTAAAAGGCTGTGCCAATATTGCAGGTATTAAAGCCATGGCGATGATTGCGACGGAAATGGATCAAGCCGTCAAACAGCTTCATATGAATGATGTTGTGTTAGACAATCATCAGATGAAACTGATGAATAGTGTGGTAGAAGGCTTTGAGCTGGTACTGCAGCATATTACCGGAGAGGGTGAACAGCCTGATCTTATTGAATTATCATCATACATCTCAGAGCTCATGCCATCAGGTGGAAATCTGCAAGCACCAGTCATTGATCCTGAATTTTTAATGACACTGCTGGAAGAAACAGACGAACTGCTTGAGGACTACACAAAACAATTAAAGCAATGGCAACAGGTCCCATCTGATCAAGAAAATATTGAAGCGATAACGGCTACCCTGAGTAAACTGGAACAAACGGCATCGGACGCACAACAAAGGTTGATTGCAAATACCTATGCCAGCCTGAGTAAACTTATCAATCACTGCCATCCCCAGGATATCGGTTTAAATGCTTTACTGGAGCAGGGATACGAACAGCTCAACCAGTTTATTGAAAGCTTGTTGCAAAATAAGCCTTTATCAACTTCCTCTGATTTTCCAACGCGTGTTGATAATTATTTAACGCAGAAAGCGCTGCATCAAGAGGGCATTGACTTAGACGAAACCGACTATGCCATCCCTACAGATGTGGATGATGATCTGTTATCAGCCTTTGCGGCTGAAGCACAAGAGCTACTCGACTCCAGTCGTCAAATCATCAAGGCTTGGGTAAGTAATACCCACACTGAACAAGACACATTACAACTTCAACGTGATCTACATACACTAAAAGGTGGTGCCAGACTCACAGGCATTATGCCTATGGCAGATCTGACGCATCAGATCGAAACCTTAGTGCTGGCGGTCAGTGATGGTCTACAAAAAGCAGACGAAGACTTCTTTGATTTATTGCAGCGCTGTCAGGATAAGTTGGCTGAAATGCAGGAGCAGTTAGCTAATCAACAAGCCGTCAAAACCGCTTTATCACTGATTGCTGAAATCACTGCACGCACACAAGGTCAAGATTTACATATTGAAGACAGGCCATTACCTGCCCCTGAAAAAGTGAAACAAGCCGAGCACGATGCGGATGGGTCAGCTGATATTTTACCTGTTGCACCATCGCAAACAGATGTCGCCGTTACCCCACAACATGTTGAGCAAGTCAGGGTAAGAGCTGATCTTCTGGATTATCTGACTAATTTTGCTGGTGAAGTGAGTATTTCTCGTGATCGTGTAACACAACAACATGTTGCGCTTCGTCAGCAGCTGCATGAAATGGAAGAAACCGTTGCCCGCCTGCATGATCAGTTACGTAATTTAGAGATTGAAACGGAAACCCAGATTCTTTTCCGTTACGAAGATGAACGGATCAAAAACGAATCAGATTTTGACCCTCTAGAATTAGATCGATTCTCGATGATTCAACAACTCTCACGCAGTCTGACAGAGAGTGTTATCGACTTACATGACATCAGCCATTCAATGAACACGCTGGTGAGAGAGACTGATGCAATATTACTTCAACAGTCTCGACTGAACACTGACTTACAACAAGGCTTGATGACTACGCGACTTTTGCCCTTTAGTGGCATCGTTGGCAGACTGGAACGAATTGTCAGACAAACAGCATCCGAGCTGGGCAAAAAAGTAGAGTTAAAGATCCGAGGCTCAGAGCTGGATATAGACAGAACCATTCTGGATCGACTTGTCGCACCGCTGGAACATATTCTTCGCAACGCGATTGCGCATGGTATTGAAGATAGTGACGAACGTATCAATAATGGCAAACCAGACAATGGACTGCTGTCATTGGTGATCACTCGTGAGGGTTCTGAGATTGTCATCAATATCAGTGATGACGGCCAAGGTATCAATATAGACAAGGTTCGTGAAAAAGCATTATCGATGAACCTCATCAGTCACGATAACATGCCATCAGATGATGAATTGATACAATTAATTCTGAGTTCAGGCTTTAGCACCGCAGACAATGTTTCTCAACTTGCTGGCCGCGGTGTTGGCATGGATGTCGTCAGTAATGAGATTCGTGGCATGAAAGGTCGCCTCAGCATCAAGTCTGAACGTGGCAAAGGCAGCACCTTTATTATTCGTCTGCCGCTGACATTGTCGGTCATTCAGGCCCTGCTCATTCGAGTTCAAGATGAGCAATATGCCTTACCGCTTAACACCATAAACGCTGGTCAGCGCATTAGCGTTCGCGATATCAAACTGATGTTAGGCACGCATAAACCGCACTATGATTTCCATGGAGAGAAATATCGGTTTATGCCGCTCAGCTCATTACTCGACAAGCCATTGTCACTGTCTGATAACTTAAAACATCAAATGCCGCTACTGCTGTTCCGCTCAGGTGATTTGCGCATTGCCCTGTTAGTCGATGATATTGTCAGTAATCGTGAAATTGTCATCAAGTCAGTCGGTACTCAGCTTGGACATATCTCCGCAATCAATGGTGCTACCATTCTGGGTGATGGTCATGTGGTATTTATTCTGGATATCCCGACATTAATGGATAGCAGTCAACACATCACGCTGGATACTGACGATGCAATTAATCTTGAACGAGAGTTAGAGCAATTACAGGACAGATTACCAACAGCCATGGTCGTTGATGACTCGATTACGATGCGCAAGGCCACAGGCAATTTACTACGTCGAATCGGTTTTGAAGTCATGACAGCTCGTGATGGCGTGGATGCTCTGTCGCAATTACATGAACAAAAACCGGACATCATTCTGTTAGACGTTGAGATGCCCCGCATGGATGGATTTGAGTTCGCATCCATTGTTCGAAACGATAAAGAATTCAGACATCTGCCCATCATCATGATTACCTCCAGAACAGGTAGTAAACACCGTGAAAGAGCTCTCGAAATAGGTGTCAATGCTTATTTAGGTAAACCTTATCAAGAAGAAGAACTTATCTGGCAGATGCAAAAGCTGCTCGGTAAAGACACGTTTCAAGAACCCACACAGTAGATGTCAGATATGGAAAAACCAGCTCAAGCCCAATTTATTCATTGCATGCTGATTCCATTGCAAAAGCATTACCTGCTGCTGCCGAACAGTACGATTACTGAAGTTATTCCGAAAGCCACCATTAATTCATCTTCAACAAAAACAACACCGTGGTTGGAATGGGTTGATTGGCAGCAAAAATCGCTGGCAGTTGTCGATCTTGAAACCTTATTAGCACAGGACGTGGAAACAGTTTATCCGGCCAATAAACTCTGTATCATCGAAGGCATCAATGCTGAAGCAGATATTGGTTTTTATGCTATTCCCTGCACAGGCTCACCACAACTTATCACCTTAAATGCATCTGCGTTAAAAATGACGCATGATCAGAATGCTTCTGAGTACTTATATTGTCAGATTAAAATCGGCAATAAAGTCGCGTTCATCCCCCATCTTGATAACCTTGAACTGGCTATCAAGAATGCCAGTTAATTAGTCTGAAACGATTAAAATCGGACCTTCGATTAACACAGTCAATCGCTCTCAATTTTTATTTATTGATGGGCTGATTTTGTTTGTATATATGGTTTAACATAGTAGCTATGAAACTACTCAAAGCACTGCCGTTTTTTATTCTCTGTCTGCTGTTAAGTCCTCTGGCTTATAGCGATGATGCCTCGCAACTCACAAAACAGCGTCAATTATTTCAACAGGCCAAAAAAGCATTACAGGACAACCAGATCCCCCGCTATCAAGCGCTCTATAAACAACTGGATGGTTATCCACTACAAGGATATTTACAGTATCTTTACCTCAATGGCCGACTCAATCAGGCAAGTAATGCATCAATGCATCAATTTCTGACAAAAGAAGATGGCAGCTTTTATGCAGAACGCTTACGCAACTTTTGGTTAAATAAATTAGCTCAGCAAAAAAGGTGGACTGATTATCTGAGCTTTTATCAGGCACCACAAACAGCAACAAGGCAGTGTTATTACCTGCAAGCTTTACTGGCTAACGGCCAAAAACAAAAAGCATTCGAGCAGGCACCAGAATTATGGCTTGTTCCCCACTCTCAGGAAAAAGCGTGTGACCCGGTATTTTCAGCCTGGGAAGCCGCTGGCTTATTAAATAAAGATCTGCGTCATCAACGCATGATGTTAGCGATTCGTGATAATCAGTTTTCTATGGCCAATTACTTAGCCAAATCAACAGCCAATCCTGAACAAAACCAGCTATTGGTCAAACAGTGGCAATCCATTCATGATAACCCTCTCCCTATTTTGAATGGAGTGGCTAAAGACAAAACATTAAGCAAGGATAATGCGCTAAACCGCGAAATCATTATTCATGGTCTACAACGACTGGCCAGACGCTCGCCAGAACAAGCCTTCAACAGTTGGTTAAACATCAAACCTCGCTATCAATTTACACAACAAGATGTCATTGAAGTCAGAAAAGCCATCGGTAAATGGGCGGCACTTAACCGTGATAAAAAAGCACTGACCTATTTCGGTGATATCCCTGGCGGCGAATGGCAGGCTCGCGCAGCTTTGTGGCAAAAAGACTGGAAAGCCGTAGAGAAAGCTATCAAGCTAATGAACATTGATGAGCTGGGCTCGACACGCTGGCAGTATTGGCTGGGTAGAAGTCAGGAAGCGCAGGGACAAAAAGCAGCGGCTGATCAGACCTTTTCAGCCATTCTCGGCAAACGTGACTATTATTCGTTTCTTGCTTCCGACCATTTAACCCAGCCTTATAAAATGAATCACCGGCCCATACCGGTCACTAAAGAAGAAATGGCAGCACTGAGAAAACAGCCTGCTATTCAACGTTTACATGAGTTTTTTCTGCAAAATATGCATTTGGAAGCGCGCCGGGAAGCCTATCACTTGAAACAGACACAGCCAGATCGCGAGCTTCAGATGATCGCCATGATCACTCATGAATGGGGTTGGCATAATCAAACCATCGCTTTATTAGGTAAAGCACAATACTGGGATGCCCTGGACCTGCGTTTCCCAGTTGTCTATGACGATGCCATGTTGCAAGCTGGAAAAGCTCAGGGGCTGGATCCATCCTGGCTGTTAGCCATTGCCCGTCAGGAAAGTGCCTTTAACCCCGAAGCTAGGTCTCATGCCGGTGCGATGGGACTTATGCAGTTAATGCCGGACACCGGACGATTAATCTCCAAAATCATTAATCGTCCACTCAAACAACTTAGTGAGTTGTACCGTCCAGAACGTAATATCGAACTCGGCAGTGCCTATTTACGCCGTATGTATGATGAAAACCAGAAAAACCCGGTTCTGGCAACAGCCGCCTACAATGCCGGACCACATCGCGTGAACAAGTGGTTGCCAGACAGCTCTCTTGATGCTGATATATGGGCTGAAAATATTCCTTTTAATGAAACACGGCATTATGTTCAGACAGTGATGAGCTACGCGGCTATTTTTGATAGTCAGCGTAACCAATCCATTAAACCGTTGTCAGAAAGAATGCCCAAAGTAAAATCGGAGTAAGGTCGTTATCGACACCATACAAACTTATCTTGTTGGCGGTTGTGTTCGAGACAAACTGCTTGGAAAACCAGTCAAAGACCGTGACTGGGTTGTGGTCGGCGCCACCAGCGACTATATGTTAGAGAAGGGATATAAGCCTGTCGGTAAAGACTTTCCGGTTTTTCTTCATCCTAAAACTCAGGAAGAATATGCCCTCGCCAGAACGGAACGAAAATCCGGCCACGGTTATCAGGGTTTTACTGTTTACGCCTCTCCAGAAGTTACACTAGAAGAAGATCTTGCGCGACGTGATCTCACGATTAATGCTATAGCAGAATCAGTGGATGGCAATCTCATTGATCCCTTCAATGGCATCGAAGATCTAAATAAAGGTATTCTCCGTCACGTTTCCCCTGCTTTTGTTGAGGATCCTGTCAGAGTTCTGCGAATCGCTCGCTTTGCTGCACGGTTTAACTTTGCCATCGCTGAAGAAACGCAACAGCTGATCAAACAGATGGTAGCCAGTGGAGAGTTAGAGCATCTTGTTGCTGAACGCGTCTGGCAAGAACTATCAAAAGCGTTACAAACTGACCAGCCTTCTGTCTTTTTCACCAGCCTTCGACAGGTGAATGCGCTTTCATGCTTATTTCCTGAAGTGGATCGCCTGTTTGGTGTGCCACAAATTCCAAAATGGCATCCTGAAGTCGATACCGGAATTCATGTGATGATGGTTATCGACCAGGCAGCAAAACTAAGCGATGACCTTGCTGTCAGATTTGCCGCTTTATGTCATGACTTAGGCAAAGGTCTAACGCCAAAAGACATCCTCCCCAGCCACGCAGGTCATGAAGCGACTAGCATAGAACTGACTAAAAAATTATGCCAACGTTTACGAGTCCCCAAAGACATCGCCACGCTCGCCGCAAAAGTAGCGGAATACCACACGGATGTTCACTTATTATTTGAACTTGATGCGACAAGAGTTCTGGATGTTATCGAGGGTCTGGATAGTTTTCGACGCCCTCAACGCTTTGAGCAGTTTTTACTTGCTGGCGAAGCCGATTTTCGTGGTCGTCCTGGTTATGAAACAGCCGATTATCCTGAAAAAAGGGCCTTTGCAGAATGCTTCCAACAAGCAGCTCAGGTGGATATCAAACCACTACTTGAACAAGGTTTGGCTGGCGAACAAATCAAACAAGCCATACATCAGCAGCGATGCGATGCCATTGAAAGCGTTTTATCGAGCTATCGTAGAGGCTAATGACCTTGCATAAGCGAACCATTCATCACGTATAATCTAAGCAACTTTTTTCGACTCTAGCTATAGGACGTTACAATGAGCACAGACATTTCAGCCAAATGGACCAGTGTAAACGCTGCCTGCCAACCCCTCGTAGATGCATTAATTGATAATGCTGAAGCATTGCAACTTGAAATCAGCACATTAAGCAATGGCACCCGCGTCGTTGATGCAGGTATCAATTGTACAGGCGGTCTTGAGGCTGGACGTCTTATTGGCGAAATTTGCATGGGTGGCCTGGGTACGGCCACACTTGGAACAAACAGTGGTTTTGCTAACTGGCCATGGTCAGTCAATGTTCACGCCAAAACACCAGTATTGAGTTGTCTTGGTAGTCAATATGCAGGATGGAGCTTATCTCATAAAAGTGAAGACAGTAAGTTTTTTGCTTTAGGCTCAGGCCCTGGTCGTGCACTGGCGGCAAGAGAAGAGATATTTAAAGAGTTTGGTTACAAAGACGAAGCAGAATCTACTGTCATTGTTCTGGAAGTAGATAGTTTCCCACCAGTAGAAGTCGCTGAAAAAGTGGCTGATAACTGTGGTATCAAACCAGAAAACCTGACCTTTATCCTGACACCGACATCCAGTCTGGCTGGCGTTATGCAAATCGCTATTCGAGTACTGGAAGTGGCTATGCATAAAGCCCACGAACTTCATTTCCCGTTAGAGAAAATTGTTGATGGTTATGGCTCAACTCCTGTCGCCCCACCAGGTGGGGACTTTATGACAGCCATGGGTCGCACTAACGACGCTATTCTGTTTGGTGGCCAGGTTCATTTATTTGTCGATGCCACCGATGAAGAAGCGAAAGATCTGGCTGAAAAAATGCCAAGCAATACCTCATCAGATTATGGCCGACCTTTTGCGGATATCTTTAAGTCATATGAATACGACTTTTTCAAAATTGACGGCATGTTGTTCAGCCCAGGTAAAGTGATTGTGACGAGTACTAAAACAGGTAAAAGCTTTACTGCTGGTGAGCTGAGTCAGGAATTACTCAACCTTTCTTTCGGACTTTAATTATCTATGGCGACAAATCGCCTTGTTATTTTTAATGACACACATGGCTGGCACAGTGAACAATTAACACGTTCACTAAGTCAGCTAGGTGTTGATGCGGTATTAACTGACTTAGCCGCCTGTCGTATTGATCTTGACTCCCCCACGGGCTTGTATATTCCAGGTCTCGATAATGAGCTACCTGCCGCCGCCATGGTCCGCGGAATTGCGCCAGGATTTCTGGAACAGATCACCCTGCGCATGGATGTTTTACACACCTTGGCTGAACTGGGTATTCCCGTTTTTAACCCGGCAACTGCGATTGAATACACGGTAGATAAAGCCAGAACATCATTACGCTTGCATCAGGCAGGATTGAGCACCCCCAGAACCTGGGCTTGCGAAGACAGTAGCATGGCAAAACACATCATTACCCGGGAATTGAATATGGGTAATAAAATTGTGATGAAACCCCTGTTTGGCTGTCAGGGTAAAGGCATTACCTTAATAGAAGAGTTAGGCCAATTTGAACAGCTCGCTCCCGTCGGCGAGGCTTATTACCTTCAGGAATATATTGCACCTGAGAAAGAAGGGATCTGGCAAGATTGGCGGTTATTAGTCATCGATAATGAAGTCTGTGCAGCAATGAGCCGACGCTCAAACAAATGGATCACCAATTTTGCTCAGGGTGCCAGTTGCTTTGCGACAACAGTCACCGAAGACATGAAACAATTAGCGATAAAAGCCACTGCAGCAGTGAATGCAGATTACGCTGGCGTTGATCTGATTCGTGATAAAGATGGTCATTTTACGGTATTGGAAGTCAATAGCGTCCCAGCGTGGAAAGGCCTTTATCAAGCGACTGGCGTTGATGTTGCTATGCACTTAGCACAAGCACTAATCAGACGAATAGAGCAGAAACAAGCCACACATGCTCTCTGAATCAGACATTAAAGATGCTGTGTTCTGGGCCTGTCAGCAGGAAGTATTAGCACCTAAACCTGGTAACGTAAATGTCATCAGTGACGGCCATAATATGGTGGTGGAAGATTTTATTAAAAGCGCTCGTGCAATTGCACCCATTATGGCAAAAACTGGCTTGACCGTAGGCGAACGTATTTTGCAATCGGTTCAGGCAACACGACAGGTTGTTAACTGCAATACCAATTTAGGCATCGTTTTACTATTTGCACCACTTTGCCAGGCGATCCAGTATTGTGAATCATTTGATGAACTTCCACAGCGGCTCCAAGTCGTACTCAAAAACCTGACTGTTGATGATGCAATTCATTGCTACGAAGCAATACGTTTGGCTGAAGCGGGAGGACTAGGCAAGGAAGACGAACATGATATCAGCGCAGTACCAACCATTACCTTGCTTGAAGCCATGGACTTAGCAAAAAACCGTGATCAAATTGCCCAACAATATGTCAATAATTTCAAGACGCTATGGGATCTGAGTTTGCCAGCATTGACAAAAGCGATAAATTCTGGGGAAAGTGTTGAATGGGCAACGGCTTTCGCGTATCTTAAGTTGTTATCGAAGGCGTTGGATAGCTTGATATCCCGTAAGCAATCCACTGCGCTGGCAACCAAAGTCAGTGAGAGAGCAAAACAGTTTGTGATCCAAATAGAAGAAACGGGTAATTTAGACACCCATTTTGATGCACTCTCTCTCTGGGATAAAGAATTAAAAGAGAAAGCAATTAACCCGGGAACATCGGCAGACCTCATCGCAGCGACGTTATTACTGCACAGGTTTGGTCGACTGCTTTCTTTTAATGAATTTCAGTACCACGAAGCATTTAGCGGACGGCACTGAGCAGGTGATACGTTCCTTTATTACGTATAAACCCTTCCTTTCACAATAAGGAGGGAAAAAAATGAGCCTTTTTGACAATTTTTTTGGAACAGGAAAATATAACATGCCAGTTATCGATCGCGTACTTGTAGGTGAATCATTGGTCATCGAAGATGGTGACTTAGACAACGTAGCTCACATTGACTTAATCATGGGTCCACGCGGCTCAGCAGCAGAAGATGCTTTCTGCCGTACACTCACCGACCAGAAACAAGGGGTTAATGGCTTGTTGGCTGTTGTTGCGCCTAACTTAATGGTTAAGCCAGCGACTGTAATGTTCAACAAAGTCACCATCAAAAACATGAAACAAGCCGTTCAAATGTTCGGCCCAGCACAGCGTGGTGTTTCACTTGCTGTTGCTGAATGTGTTGAAGATGGCACAATCCCAGCTGGTGAAGCTGATGACTGCTTCATTTGCGTTGGTGTATTCATCTCTCCAACTGCTGATAGCGATGAAAAAATCCAAGATTGGAACTATCGCGCTACTAAAGAAGCTATCAAACGTGCAGTTGCTCGTGAGCCTAAAGCGGCTGACGTTGTTGCACAATACAAATCTAGCGAACACCCATTTGGTGCTAAGTAAGATTTAAGCAATTCATACATCACTCTTCTACGGAAGAGTGATGTCCCTGCTTAAATTTTCGATTGCTGATTTGCTTAGTTTACCAGTGTGTAGTGCACTGGCAATTAGTGCGCCTGCGACTCCCATTTCTAATAATCGTTCTAAATCATCTCCACTACGTACACCACCCGCGGCATACCAGCTCACACTCTGTTTAGCTTCCATTAATAACTTCAGCCACTCAAAATCAGGACCTTGATTCGCACCGATATTATCTAAACTCATCGCGATGCATCTATCTGTCCAGTATACTGATTCATGGATGGCCCCATGTCCCAGAAGCTGCCCAGACTTTTTATCCAATGACAAAATTGGTTGTTTTTCAACATTAGGTCCAGACTTTTCAAGCAAACTGATATCTTTCAGAGTTTCACTACCAAGCACCAGAAATAGTCGGGATGTGTCTGAATAACATAAATAATCCTCCATTCCCGCAATACCCGCATCAAGCCATATATTCAGCCGTGGAAATGCCGCCAAGATATTTTTATAACGCTGTGGATGATGAACTCCCTTCTCTATCGCATCCAGATCGGCAATATATAACTGCTGAAAAGGGTACCAAGCTAATAAATCGCCAATGACATCCTCAGGTATCACTGATGACGTCAATAAAGAAGTCAATGGCTGGTAGTTAGCCCTGTCCCCGCCTTTTGCATGTACAACAATACCATCACGTATATCAATGACAGGTATAATATCCATAGTTCTCAATATGTCCGCTTAAATGACGATTTTTATATATGAACATCTTACCAGTGGAGCCTTGTCAGAAGAGGTATTTTCCGCTGGCCTGATGCACGAAGGCGAGTTAATGCTTGAAAGCATCTGTCGTGATCTACTGGCATATGGTTATAAAGTCGCGCTCATGCGAGACTCAAGACTGCCAGCACTAACTATCCCTACAGATCGTTTAACGACATATCCTATCCAAAATCAGCTTCAATTCACTGAAACCTGGCAACAATGCCAACAGCACTATGATTTCTTTCTGGTCATAGCCCCCGAAACAGATTCAATACTGTTTAATTTTGTGTTGTCACTGGAGCAGCAACAAAAGCGGATATTTAACTGTAGCTCCAGTGCTATTCGACTTTGTAGTGATAAATATCTCTGCTATCAACATTTAAAAAAACATCATATAACAACACCAAAGACCTTCACAGCAAATGACTGGTTAAGTGAAGATCACTCCACCAAGGCTCAATGGATCATAAAACCAATTGATGGTGCAGGCTGTGAAAACACCTATTGCAGCGATAGTGTTGACACAAGACAACGACTGTCGACATTGCCTAAAGATAAATTTATTGTTCAGACTTATATTTCTGGTGAGAACCTCAGCCTAAGTTTATTTATCAATGAAGGGGAAACTCAACTGCTTTCAGTCAATATTCAGCATATAAAACAAGATCAGCAACAGTTACACTTAGGTTACTGTGAAGCACAGCGTTTTGATATGTTATCTCGTGAGCAGGCATTGAGTTTAGCCAATCAGATTAGTCATTGTATCGATGGGTTAAGTGGGTTTGTTGGTATCGACATTGTAAAAACGACCAATGCCATATATGTCATAGAGGTAAATCCACGACTAACCAGTACCTATGCTGAGCCTGCCATGCGAGAAAAAACAAATCCCTCTGAAACACTTAATAAACAAATACAAGCATTACTAGCAAAATGATAACAAAAACAAATATGGTTTATTGTGGCTGGGATATCGGCGGGGCTCACCTTAAAGTCGCTTATGCAGACAGCAAAGGTAAACTGCTTAATGTTTTTCAGCTCCCCTGTGCGTTGTGGAAAGGCATTGATGCATTAACTGATACGCTACAAAAAGCACTCAAACAATTGCCTGACACGCCCATATCACACTACATCACGATGACAGGGGAACTGGTTGATGCTTTTAATAATCGAGAAGAAGGTGTCAAAGCCATTGTTAATTGTGTTGATACTCACCTAAAAGCTGATGACTTGCATTTTTTTGCGGGCCAATCTGGTTGGCTCAATAAAAAACAAGCCATCCTGCAATGGCAAGATGTTGCCTCAATGAACTGGCAAGCCAGCGCAATTCTGGCTGCTAAGCATATCGAACAGGGCTTATTCATTGATATTGGAAGTACGACTTGCGACATCATCGCCATTGATAACTATCAAATACAACCAGCCGCTACCACCGATTATGGCCGGCAGCGTTCAGGAGAACTGGTGTATACCGGTGCCATAAGAACACCACTTATGGCCATTACTGATGAAGCGCCATTGCATGGCGACCGTATTTCACTCGCTGCAGAATGGTTTGCCAGTAGTGGTGATATCTGGCTGTTATTAGATCAACTTATCTCCACCGATATTCAGGATGAAAGTGCTGATGGCAAGCCATGGAATGCGGTTTATAGCCAACAGCGATTAGCCAGAATGCTAGGCTGTGATGCACACGATGCTTCCATAGCACAATGGCAAAATGTCGCAGCCTGGTTTGCTGAAAAGCAGTTACAACAAGTCATTAAAGGCTGTCATCAAGTATTAAGCCGATTTCCAGACTGGAAACTATCCAGTCCCATTGTGGGTGCAGGTGTGGGGAAATTTATCGTCGAAAAATGTGCAACCCGGCTGAACCGTCCCTATATCGATTATGCTCAGTTTTGCCAACATCATCCCGAAGCCTCTTGTTTCGCACCTGCAGCGGCTTTAGCTCTTCTTGCCGCACATCAGTTGTCGTAGAATACCTTAATGAATGCTGATTACCCTTCTTTAACAACTGAGCTGCCCTATGTCGAAGATAGTGCCGCTCTTTTTAGTCAAATACGTGATTATCCCTGGCCTGTCATACTGGATAGTGCCAATACCTCACCAGAAGTAGGCCGCTATGACATTCTCGCGGCAGCGCCATTTATTACCTTAGAAACAGCGGCCGGCAGCACACAAATAAGCCATCATCACAATAAGCGAACTGTGACGTTGGATCCTTTTCTGCTGCTTAATGACATATTAAAAGACTATAAACAGCGGACAACCGATTTGCCTTTTGCCGGTGGTGCAATAGGTTATTTTGCCTATGATTTAGGTAGGTATTTGGAAGTATTACCTGAACTTGCTGAAGATGCTGAACATATTCCAGATATGGCGATTGGTATCTATGATTGGGCAGTCATCGTTGATCACAAGTTGAAACGCTGCTGGTTAACCAGTCATGGTCTGGATCCACAAACCCATAAAATATGGCCAGAACTGCTTCAGAAATTAAATGTGTCCACGGCGGAGGAAACATCGGAAACATTTACCATTACCAGTCCACTCACCAGTAATTTTGATGAATCTAGCTATAAAGCGGCATTCGCAAAAATCAAAACATATATTACCGAAGGTGACTGTTATCAGGTAAATCTGGCAAAACGCTTTGAGGTAACAGCTGAAGGGAATCCCTGGATAGCTTATCAGGCATTACGTAAACAAAATTCAGCGCCGTTTTCAGTCTATTTTGACACGGGCAATGTAACCATTTTGAGCTCTTCACCAGAGCGCTTATTACAAGTTGATGGGGCCAAAGTTGAAACAAAACCGATTAAAGGTACAAGGCCGCGGGATCTGAACAATCCGGAAAAAGACCGCCAGCTTGCTGAATCATTACAGGCTAGCCTGAAAGACCGTGCCGAAAATTTAATGATCGTTGATTTACTCAGAAATGATATCGGCAAAGTGTGTGAACCTGGAAGTATTCGGGTTCCACAGCCTTTTGCACTGGAAAGCTTCGCTACAGTACATCATTTAGTGAGCACCATTACAGGTACACTTGCCAACACAGAGTCTGCCGTTACCTTGCTCAGGGCCTGCTTTCCTGGTGGTTCTATTACTGGCGCCCCCAAACTACGGGCAATGGAAATTATTGAAGAACTCGAACCACACCGTCGTGGTATTTATTGCGGAAGCATTGGTTATATTGGCTTTGATGGTAATATGGATACCAATATTACTATTCGCACTATGGTCTTCAGCGATAATCGCTTAAGATTCTGGGCTGGTGGTGGCATTGTGGCAGACTCAGATGCAGATGAGGAATACCAGGAAGTGCATGATAAAGCAGCAGCCATGATCAATTTAATCAAGTTTTTACAATAATATGCGGATTATCAAGCTGGGCGGCAGCCTTTTTCATACCCCAGAGCTGAAACAATGGCTGACATTGTTAAGCAGAGCCAGTGAATACGAAACAGTCATTATTGTACCGGGCGGTGGTCCTTTCGCCGATGAAGTCCGACATGCCCAACGTTTACATCGATTTAGTGACTCAACTGCTCATCATATGGCGATATTGGCCATGTCACAGTTTGGCCTACTGATACAAGATCTCGCGCCAAATTGTCGGCCTTTTTATTATCCAACTGAGCAACCAACCACGCCACTGAAAAACGGTCTTTATATCTGGTTACCTGATAAAAAAGTATTATCTGTCCCGGAGTTGAGACACAGCTGGAATATTACATCAGACAGTATGGCTCTTTGGCTAAGTCAATCCCTAAAGGCTGACGAGTTAAGCATTATCAAACGCAGCACAGTCATCTCCAGTCAAATAAAATCATTGATCAGTCATAATGTACTAGATAGTGGTTTTCTGCCTTTATTCCATCAACAACCAGTGATGACCCGTTTATTTCATTTTCAACAACAAGCCTTGTTCCCTGACAAAGGTCTTGTCCTGCAATGACAGCTGATGAAAAATCCTGAATCCCCTGTCGTTCATCGTTCAGAAGACAAACAATATATCATTGATACGCAACGGTTAATGTCGTCAGACATCTCTTACCAAGACTTAGTTAACGAAGCCAGCTATCATCAACGTGCCGACTGGGCTGCTCATATGACACCGTCATTAGCACCTTATAGTCAATTAGGCATGCAGTTAGCACTACACCACCATGGCAATCTCTTATCTCCGGAGCTTTACCCTAAACTTAAACACGCTGAAAGCGAGATAAAGACAACGTTAGCTCACGAGTTTGGCTTTTCTCATGCACGCTTCACGCATGGCGGATCCTACTCAAATTTAGACGCATTATGGCGGGCAAGAAGTCAGTCTGTTAATAAAAAGGTGGTATACGGCAGTGAAGCTTCACATTACTCGATAAGAAAAGCCTGTGACATTCTCGGTATCACCTTTGAAGCGATTCCCTGCAATACGGCTCAGCAAATCGACCTCGTTGCATTAGAGAAAAAATGTGCACAAGATGCCCCCATCGCGATTATTGCTAATATGGGCACCTCCGCGACAGGGGCAATTGATCCCATAGAAGAAATCACCGCTATTTCAACAAAACATAACTGTTGGTTACATATCGATGCGGCATGGGGCGGCAGTAATTTACTCATCGATGAAAACAATCTGTTTAAGCAATTTATGCCCAAAGTGGATAGTCTCAGCTTTGATCCCAATAAGTCACTGTTTCAGCCACGCCCTTGCAGTGTTTTATTCAGCCATTCAAAACCTGAACATACCCATGACATCAACTACCTCTCCGAATCACCTGAGAAGGCCATTAGCGGCTCTTACGGGGCAGAATTATTTATACCTTTATGGCTAAATTGGAAAATATTAGGAAAAGATTGGTTTATCGATAAGATCAACTACCGACTTGAGCAAGCAGAATATTTTGCAAGCCAACTTCAGAAACAAACAAAATGGCCGATTATTAATCATGGCACTGGGATTGTCTGTTTCAAAGCGGATCATGACGCTCTGTTAGCCCCTTTAGTCGAAAAGGGTACCGTTTCTACCATTAACTTGAATCAAACGTGCTATCACCGTGTGATTTTTGCCGGGCTCGATACTAGTGCAGAAAAACTGCTCAAGGCTTTACACCCTTTTCTTTAATTTGTTTCTGTACGCTATCAAAACGGCGTAACCAGGTAGGCAAATTATTCATTGCACCTGACCACTGATTACTCGCTTTTAAAGCTGCCTGCTTAGATGGATAAACACCAAAAATTAAAACATGCCAAGGTTTGTTATCACGCAAGCTGGTAAAGCGGGCCACATCACCGGTCAGCCCATGTTCTTCAATAAAGGCATCGACTTCTTTGTCATCCCATGACCCCATTAACTGGAATGTGTAATGTTTGGCTGGGCGAGAAAGAATCCACTTAGTGTCGTGAACCTTATCAAGGATACTTAGTTCAAGTTTTTTCACTTGTTTTGGAGCAATTGTTTTATTTTCATTGTTAACTATTTGCTCTTCAGGCCCAGGAACGGTAGGGGTTTCTTTTTCTATTTTTTCCTCAGGTTCTGCTTCGACAACTACCTGCTCAGCTTCAGCCGACGGCATCAATTTTTCCTGTTCTTGAGCACTTGAAGTTTCTGACGCTGGCGTTGGGATTTCTGCAAGCAAGGCCTCTAGTTTTTCTCGCTCAGATAGCATTTTGGCTTCTTTTTCTTGCTCATCGCCCACCACTACTGTAGCCAGCTTATTATCCTCTGCGGAAATATCTTCAGGTAATTCCAGTGTGTTCTGTGATGCTGTAGATGCAGATATCCAGTCATTGATTCGATTCTGGAAAATCAGAATAAGCACAATAACAGCAGCAAGTGAAATACCACCGCTCCATCGAAGCCAGTTAATCTGACCCAAGGAAATTTTAGGCGTACGTTTCCAGGTTTTTGCTTTGATACCCAGCAATTGTTGATGAGCCAGAGCATTTAACCGCGCAAGATTACCAGCAGAGGCCTTACTTAAATACTGAATTTCTTTTGCCGGAAAAGGGCTGTCGCCCTGATATCCGGCGCTTTTCAAACGATGTAGTAAATACGCTTCTGTCTCAATAAACTCCAGCGGTGGTAAATCCAACCACTGTGTAGAAACAAGATTAAATTTCGTCTCTGCCGTCATCGAAAGAACAGCTTGCAGAATGGGTTGCTGTTCATCATCCTGCCAGCTCAGGCAACTGTGTAATAGTTGCTGCTCAGGCTCAGATAAAAGTTGTACGTCATCTACTAGCAATACCGGTGTGATATTGAGTTTTTTTAGATGACTCAACCGCTCTTTTAATAGATTCGCCAATGATTTTTCATCATTTGTCGACGCAAGTTCAGTAGCTAATGCCTTTAGCATGCCCTGATATTGTTCAAGTGTGGAAATATTATTACGCCAGCGATAAAAGCGCATATCCGAAGTCGTTTGACGCTGTAATTGTTGCAGTAACGTCGTTTTTCCTAAGCCAGTGTCAGCTTGTAACAATATTGGTGTGGAAGTGGATCTTAATAAATGCAGAATAAGCAAACGGCGTTGCTTAATATATCGGCCATCAAAAAAATCTTCCGCAGATTTGACTTCAGAAAAAGGTAAACGCTGTAAGGCCAGCTTAGTGATATATGCTGGCTCAGGCGATGTTGCCGCAATATCACTCATCTATCACCTACTGTTTTTCCTGAAATGCCACCAGCGTTTCTTGCAGCTTTTCTAAATCATAATCATCACTGATGATGGCCTTACCAATACCTTTTAAGAGTACAAGACGGATAACGCCATCCTGCACTTTTTTATCCACAGACATCAGGGATAAAAATTTCTCAGCAGACATTTCCTGTGGGCTTTGAACAGGAAGTCCAGCAGCGAGAAACAAATCGGCAATTCGGCTCACTTCATCGGCAGACATCCAACCTTGCCGTGCAGAGAGATCTGCCGCCATCAACATACCAGTTGCAATCGCTTCGCCATGTAGCCAATTACCATAGCCCATGCCAGTTTCAATGGCATGGCCAAAGGTATGACCTAAATTCAATAAGGCACGAACATCCTGCTCTGTCTCATCCTTGGCAACAATATCCGCTTTATCCTGACATGAGCGTTCAATGGCGTAAGCCAGGGCTTGGGAATCACGTTGTTTTAATGCTGAGATATTTTTTTCTAACCACTCAAAAAAGTCCAGGTCATTGATCAAACCATATTTAATGACTTCGGCAAGACCCGATGCTAATTGTCGGTCATCCAGCGTATTGAGTGTATTGGTATCAGCGACCACACACTGAGGCTGATAAAAAGCGCCGATCATGTTCTTACCCAAAGCATGATTAACCGCTGTTTTCCCACCCACAGAAGAATCCACTTGTGACAATAATGTGGTGGGTATTTGAATAAATGGTACACCACGCTGATAGCAAGCGGCTGCAAACCCTGTCATATCGCCAATCACACCACCACCTAATGCAATCAAAGTCACTTGTCTGGAAAACTGCTCAGACAGTAACTTGTCAAAGATATGATTCATGACCTCCAGAGTTTTGTATGATTCGCCATCAGGAAGCACCACCGAGTCACATTTAAATTCTGTCAACAGAGCACTTACTTTATCGAGATATAAAGGTGCGATTGTTTCATTGGTCACAATCAATACTTCCTGACGTTTAATATGCTTTGTAAGGAGTTCTTTCTGTGACAATAAGTCAGTACCGATGTATATCGGGTAGCTTCGCTCTGCTAATTCAACCTGTAACGTTTTCATGAGTTCTTCTTTTCTTGTCTAATTCTTTCAGCCTACGGATAACTTCATTTACAGTGTGCTGGACGGATTGTTCACCGGTTTTTATTATGATGTCAGCCACGTCACGATAGAGTGGTTCACGAATAGTGAGCAAATTTTCGATTTGTTTACGTCTATCCGTATTTTGTAACAATGGCCGTTTTTTATCTCTGGCCGTGCGCCGATATAACTGTTCGGCTGAGGCTGATAAATAAATCACCTGGCCACGAGACTTCAGGCATTGTCGATTCTGCTCGGATAAAACGGCACCACCACCTGTAGCCACGACCACATTTTTTAGCTCTGTCAGCTCGTCAATCGCTTTGGATTCACGTTCTCTAAAACCCGACTCGCCTTCCATCTCAAAAATCCAGGAAATCGAGACGCCTGTACGCTTTTCGATGACTTTATCGCTATCATAAAATTTTCTATGCAGAACTTTAGCCAGTTGTCTACCAATCGTAGACTTCCCTGATCCCATCGGCCCAACAAGAAATATATTACCTAAACTCAATGTGGTTTATCCAAATGCTGATGACAAAAAAGCCGGCTCATACAAGACCCGGCTTTTTGATTTTAACTGAAAATGACTGATTTCAGTATTGAAAACCTTCTTTTACAATTTTTGGTGTAATGAAAACAAGTAGTTCGCGCTTTGTATCTGTTTTATTCGTATTTCTGAACATAAAGCCGACATAGGGTAAATCACCAAAAAATGGCACACGTTCTACCGTATCAGATTTTGTTTGTTCATAAATACCACCAAGCACGACGGTTTCACCATTGTCGACCAACACTTGAGTCTGAACTTTTCGAGTATCTATACTCGGAATACCATTAAAAAGGCTACCTACTGCATCTTTACTGACTTCCAAATCCATGACAATACGATCATCAGGGGTAATTTGAGGTGTCACATCAAGCTTAAGAACAGCTTCTTTGAAAGATACATTCGTCGCACCACTTGAAGTTGCTTCCTGATATGGAATTTCTGTGCCCTGCTCAATCGTAGCTTGCTTTTGGTTAGAGGTGATCACTCGTGGAGATGAGATAACCTCACCTTTACCTTCTGTTTCCATGGCTGATAATTCAAGCTCAAGAATCATGCCTAGCGGTAATTTTGTTAATGCAAGACCAATAGTGCCTGCGGCATCACTAACAGGTAGATTAACATTTAAATCCTGTCCAAGTGCTCTGGCTCCTGTTGCTGGAGTAACACTACCGGTGTCGGTGACTGACAAATCACTGAGTGATGACGAAGTAGCAGCACCCAAGGTATTACTTTTTGCAGAGGCTCCAAACCGCACACCTAATTCATTTTCGAAATCATTATTGGCAATAACGATTCGTGATTCAATCAGTACTTGTCTGACAGGTTTATCCAACTGTTCAATCACTTGCCCAATTTCAGTCAGACTCTTCGCTGTGTCACGAATTAACAGGGAGTTTGTTCTGGCATCGATTGTAATATTACCTCTTGGCGATAAGAAACCCGACTCTTTGCCGTCACCTTGCAGCAAGGTTGCCAATTCATCTGCTTTGGCAAATTTAATTTCTTTGATTTCTGTGTAGAGTGGCTCTAATTCAACTAATTGCTTTTGGGCTTCCAGCTCTTGCTTTTCTCTTGCCGCAATTTCTGCTGCCGGTGCCACTAACATCACATTGCCATTTTGTCTCATGGCAAGGCCTTTTGTTTTTAGAATGATATCTAAGGCCTGATCCCAAGGGACATTTTTCAAACGTAGAGTAAGATTGCCCGTTACTGTATCACTGGTGACCAGATTCATTCCTGTGAAATCAGCCAAGAGTTGAAGTACCGCTCTCACTTCAATATTCTGGAAATTCAATGAGAGTTTTTCGCCGGTGTAGCCAAACTCATTTCGGCCACCTTTTTTCGACTCATCTTCTGCTACAGGTTTAACTTCCACCACCAGTGTATTTTCAGATTGATAGGCAAGGTGTTCATATTTACCTTTTGTTGTCAGCGTTAGCTGCGTCCCACCATTTTTACTTTCAGTATCCACAAACTGTACTGGTGTAGCAAAATCCATCACATCCAGACGACGATGAAGTTTTTCCGGCAAAGAAACATTGCTCAAATCAACAACAATATTTCCCCGCTCCTGTTTAACATCCATAGAGGCATTATCATTGGCGAGTTTTAATATCAAACGGGCCTGGCCGTCATCACCTCGACGAAAATCAATATCTGTCACACTATTTGCTGCCGATGTCGTACTTGTTTTATTTTTGGCCACATTGACACTATCGATGGTAACAGTCATCTGATTGTTGTCACGGCTTATTGTATAAGGCACTTTTTGCAGTAGATTAATAACCATTCTGGTGCGATCCCCTGCTTCCACAGCAGCGATACTTTTAGTCACACCAATATTTACCTGTTTGACTCTCTGTGGCAGTGCATTCTTGACACCAGCAAAATCAATCACAATCCTGGCTGGATCATCTGTCGAAAAACTATGTGGTTCAGGAAAATCTCCAGAGAACTGCACCTGTATTTTTGCTTTATCACCAGGCAGTGCAGTGAAATCGACAGCCGTCATTTCTGCTGCATTGACGCTATTTGATGCCATTAGAAAAGCTGTTAACCAGAATAAATGCTGTTTCAATCTAACGCTCCAACTCGGCTTGGTTTGTAATGATTGCTGTGTATCCATGACTTTTCCATCTCTAATCATTTTCATTGACTAATTTACCTCTACCGCCGGAACGGAAGTCTCACGTTCGATATAACCACCACCGCCCTGAGGAACGATTTCCTTGAGAACCAATTTAGAATCACTGATTTCCATGATTTTGCCGTTATTCTGGCCCATATAGTTACCTGTCTGCACTCGGTGTATGACACCATCCGGTGCTCTTACCAAAGCCCAAACCTGCTCTTGCTCCAATGTACCTACATATTGCAACTGTGATAAATCGAAAAATTCTAATACTTCTTTTCGTCTGTTTTCATCGGGACGAATACCATTATCAACAACAGGCTCTGGTGCGGGCTGCGGGACATCAATCACAGTTGGAACAAACGGGTCTCTCAAGTTTGAAGCCGCATACGCAAACTTCTCATAGGGTTTCATAACGGGTATCGGCTCTATATCCGATTTCTGTTGACTTTTCACCTGAGCTATATAGGCATTCAAATCGGCTTTATCCTGATTACAAGCTGCCAGTGAGCATACAAGAAGCAGTGATAAGGCCCATTTAAATATAAGGTTTGATGATGGGTAAATTGTGTTCATGTCATTGTTACTCTATTTATCATCATCAAAATAACGATAGGTTTTTGCTGTAATGTTCATGGTCATTTTGCCTGTCGCCTGACTCATTGGCCCCATGCTGATGTCATGCAAAGTCACAATCCGTGGTAAAGCCGCTACCCCACTCACAAATTCTCCGAACTGGTGGTATGTTCCAGTCACCGTCATCTGTATCGGCAATTCAGCATAAAAATCCACAGGCCTCTCACCTTCGGGTTTGAAAAGCTCAAACTCCAGACCATTTATCAAACCTGTTCGGGTGATATCGACGAGTAAATCGGGTACTTCACTTTTTTTAGGTAGTTGCTCAAGCATAGAGGAAAACATCACTCGCATTTCGGCTAACTGTTCTTTGTAAGCCTCGAGATTTACCGCTTTGGCTTGTTTAATCTCAAAAATTTGCTTGAGTTCGACTTCTTTTTGCTCAAGTTTGGTCAGCTCGGCTTGCTTATCTTTCAGAATAAAATAATAACCACCAGCCCAGACCAACAGACAAATCAACACAGCAGCAACGATTTTTATAGGCGTGGGCCACTCACCACTTTCATTAAAATCAAGTTCCGTAATAGAGGAAAGGTCCATTATTTATCCCCCTTTGTCGCAGCTGCTGATTCATTGACCTCTACAGTAAACTGTCTGATCGCATTATTGCTTGTAGATGTCCGTTTGATAACTTCCAGGCGAGACTCGCCGTATTCAGGATTTTCATCAAGTTGACGCATAAAGACAGATACCCTGGCATTCGATTCTGCCGTTCCGCTGAAGGTAATGGTATTACCTGTACGTACCACTTTTTCTAAATGAATACCCTCAGGAACCACCCGCGCGATAGAGTCGAATACTTTTACCACTTTAGGACGACTTTCCTGTAAATCCTGAATAACTTGCATTCTGGCCAAAAGCCGTTTCTTTTGTGCTTCGAGGTCTTGAATTTCTTTAATTTTGACATCTAACTTAGTGATTTCTGTCTGTAATTGCGTATTGCGCTGGTTTTGATCACTAATCAGGCTATTGGCGTAACCCATCACAAGATAAAAAATAAGGGCTGCAAACAAAAAAGTTGCGCCCATCGCTAAATAAAACTGTTTCTGCCGCTCTTCTCTTCGCTTTTCACGCCATGGCAGTAGATTGATATGTGCCATCAGTCAAAACTCCTCATTGCCAAGCCGCAAGCAATCATCATCGAAGGAGCATCATTACTTAATGCCTGTATTTTCACCCGAGATCCCAGAATCATCTCTGCAAAAGGATTAGCAATAGATGTTGATGTACCGGTTTCTTCTTCTATCATCGTATCGATACCTTCGATAGAAGCACACCCTCCAGCCAGAATAATATGATCGATGGACTGATATTGTGTCGATGCTGAAAAGAAGAATTGCAATGCTCGTGTTACGGTCATTGCCATTGAACGCTTGAAAGGTTCAAGCACTTTCGGACCATAATCATCTGGCAAACTGCCATCTTTCTTCGCTCGCCCCGCCTCCTGATAAGACATCCCGTAATGGCGTTCAATATCTTCAGTTAACATTCTTCCGCCAAATGTTTGCTCACGGGTAAAAACAATTTTGCCGTCAACCAGTACGTGTAAGGTTGTCAGTGTTGCACCGACATCAGCAACAGCGACCGTCAAGCCCTGGCCATGGTGTGGCAATTGTCGAGCGATTAATTCAAACGCATTTTCCATTGTATAGGCTTCGACATCGACCAGTCGGGGTTTTAATCCAGCTTTCTCGACCACCTCAGTACGGACATCCACATTTTCACGGCGTGAAGCAGCAAGCAGAACATCAACAGCTTCAACATCAGCTGCTGAAGGCCCTAATATTTCAAAATCCAGTCGTACTTCATCAAGTGGGTAAGGAATATAGTTTTCTGCTTCCATAAGGACATTTTCTTCAAGCTCACGCTCTGATAATGAAGCAGGAAAAGATACGATTTTACTGATGGCTGAATTAGCAGAAACGGCAACAGCGGCTTCTTTGGCTTTTGTACCTGAACGTTTGACTGCGCGTCTTATTGCACCAGCCACTTCATCTCTATTTTCAATGCGGCTTTCAACCACAGCATTGACAGGTAAAGGCTCAACGGAATATGACTCGACAGTATATTTCTCACCTTTTTTACTCAGTTCTAATACCTTTACTACCGAAGAACTGATATCTATGCCTAGCAAAGGGGATTTTTTTCGTCCGAACATTTATCGCCTCAATTCCCGTTGATTCATTGAATAAGCCCACTTAGCACTATTACTTAAAGTAGTTTATTAAGAATCTTGAGCTTGTCAACCTAAATATATCAATAAAACTAGTGATTTGAACCCTCTCACTGTTATTATTTGTGACTCAATATATACTTTCACATCATTTCTTACATAGCAGCCAAGTCTACATGTATCGATTTATTCGTTTGACCACAAAGCTTATTTTAATTTTAGCGTTGTTGACCCTTATCGCCGCCGGCGTGATTTATTTCTTTTTGGCTCCCAAACTGCCTGACACTAACACCCTTAAAGAAACTCAGTTGCAAATCCCTTTGCGAATTTTTAGCTCTGAAGGTCTATTAATGGCTGAATTTGGCGAGAAAAGACGTATTCCAGTGGAATATAATGATATCCCCAAACCGCTGGTTGAGGCCTTTTTAGCTGCAGAGGATGATCGCTTCTACCAGCATCCTGGGGTTGATTATCAGGGCATTATTCGTGCTGCTTACTCCCTGCTGCTCACAGGTGAAAAATCACAGGGTGGTAGCACAATCACCATGCAAGTTGCGCGCAATTTTTTCTTATCTAATGAAAAAACTTATTTAAGAAAATTAAATGAAATTATTCTCGCACTGGAGATTGAAAAGGTTTTATCGAAAGAAGAAATCTTAGCGCTTTACTTGAATAAAATATATCTAGGCAGTCGTGCCTACGGTGTCGGTGCCGCTGCTAATGTCTATTACGGCAAACCACTGGATCAGTTATCTCTCGCTGAGATGGCGATGATTGCAGGCTTACCCAAAGCCCCTTCCGCTTATAATCCCATAGCTAATCCAGAACGCGCGACAGTAAGACGAAACTATGTTTTACGACGTATGTGGGAAGTCGGCTTTATCCAGAAAGCCGATTACGAGGAAGCTATAAAAGCACCCGTTACTGCCAGCTACCATGGCCCGGAAATCAAAGTTTACGCGCCCTATGTGTCTGAAATGGTTCGTACAGAATTGATTAATAAGTTTGGTGAAGTGGCATACACCAATGGCTTTAACGTCTATACAACGATCCGTGCAAAGCATCAGCAAGCAGCCAATAAGGCATTACAATCGGCTTTGTTAGATTACGATCGCAGACACGGCTATCGTGGTCCCGTTGCAAATGTGGCTTTACCAGAAGATGTTTCTGACCGCGCAGCCCTTGATAAAGTGGTTAAGGACTATGACAACATAGGCCCGTTAAAAACGGCTGTTGTTATTGAGACCACAGATGAAAAAGCAGAGCTCTATATTCGGAACTGGGGTTATGCTCAATTACCACTTAATGCCGTTAAGTGGGCTCAGAAAAAACTCAGTACCAACAGTCGTGGCCCTGTCCCTAAAAAGATCACAGATGCCATCAAAGTAGGTGACATCATCCGTGTCGAACAATTGACCAGCCCTAACTGGGAATTGGCTGAATTACCTGAGGCCCAAGGCGCATTAGTTGCTGTTGCCCCATATGATGGTGCAGTCACAGCATTGAATGGTGGTTTTGACTTCTTTAATAACAAGTTTAACCGTGTGACTCAATCTCGTCGCCAACCCGGCTCTGGCTTCAAACCCTTTATCTACTCTGCTGCCTTGGAAAAAGGGTACACCGCAGCGACGATTATTAATGATGCACCAGTGGTGTTTGATGATCCTGGTCTAGAGAACGTCTGGCGACCACAAAACTACAGCGGTAAATTCTTTGGGCCCACACGTTTACGCGAAGCCCTTATTCATTCCCGTAACCTGGTATCCATCCGTTTGCTGCGCGATATTGGCGCTGACTATGCTGTTCAATATGCAGAACGTTTTGGTTTCAAACCCGGCATGATGCATAAAAATCTGTCGTTAGCGCTGGGCAGTGGCAGTGCCGCCCCATGGGATATGGCACGAGCCTATTCCTCACTGGCTAATGGCGGTTATAAAATTGAGCCTTACATCATCCAGCGTGTAGAAGATGCCTCTGGAAAAATTGTGATGCAGGCAACACCTGATACCGTTTGTGAAACCTGTCTGATGGATGAATCTACTCTTGATGATAGTGATTTCCATGTCGCTAAGCATATCATGACGCCACAAAATAACTACATCATGAATAGTTTATTACGGGATGTGGTTAAACATGGCACCGGTCGGAAAGCAATGAGTCTTGGTCGTGATGATTTAGCCGGAAAAACCGGTACAACCAATGATCAGGTGGATGCCTGGTTTAATGGTTTTCATCCGGAATTAGTGGCTGTGGCCTGGGTAGGATTCGATAATCCACACTCATTAGGCCGCTATGAAACAGGGGGTCGCGCCGCTTTACCAATGTGGATAGATTTCATGAAAGTTGCTCTGGAAGGCATGCCTGAAGCACCATTGCAACCACCTGTTGGAATGGTAACCGTCAGAATCGATCCCGCGACAGGCCTACTGGCGAGACCTGAAGCCACAGATGCGATATATGAGACCTTCAGAGAAGAATATGTACCAAAACAGATGGCACCGCTATCTGGGCAAGGTGATAGCGGTACATCACCGGTCATCGACTTATTCTGATTTATCGAACCTGTTTGGCCAACTGCCCGGACTGTAATTCACCGTTCGGGTAGTCGCCATTCAGTAATCGTAATTGCTGAATTGGGCTGTTGCTGATTCTGCTTTGTTTTGCCCATGAAGCATAATTATCGTTTTTACCCACCCTGAGAATTTGAATTTTTAACTCTTGGGCCAGCTTAATTTCATCTTCCCGTAAGCTATGCAGACTTTGTATTGTTTTAAGGAAGGCTGGATCGTAACTTGTAAACAAGGTACTAGTTTCTGCACCACCAAAGAAAATATAGGCTTTATCTTTTAAGTAAACGACAGCGACCCTGACGGTTTTATCCTGAGCAAGCGCAATCCCGGTATATCCGTCGAGCCCATGACTATTAAAGCTTTGGCCAGAACGAATTGTGGTAATTTTCAAACGTTGCTTAATAAACTGCTCCGGCGTTAACTTACGATTCAGATCCGCAGCGCCCATTTCAACGACAGCCTTGCCATCAGGGGCTACAGCCTGCAGGCTATCCGGGTTATTGTTAATGTGCCATTTTTCAGGAAAATCAACAGCAAACCCCATAGCAAGATGATAAAAATGATTTTCGGAGCGAATGCCCTGCTCCTCACTATCACCAAAGGTCATGCCGGCGATATGGTCTAAATAAGCCGTTCTGTCGATTTTACCGTCAGTCACTTTATATTTATCCGCAGCGGCAACAACGCCTTGCAACCGTGTATCATTATCAGGGTGACTAGCAAATAAACCATGGTAGCCCTGATACTCACGACCTTGTTTCTTCGCCTCAGCAGCAGCAAAAATCTCCTGATTTTTCAATACAGTAATGACATCAATCATGGCATGTGGATCATAGCCTGCTCTGGCCAGATACTCGGCACCTAAGCGATCCGACTCAAGCTCATGTTCACGGCCATAACCGCTTAATAAAGCACCACCTAACATATTGAAGATATTCTGAGAACCTGCGTTACGTAGCTCCGGGATTAATATCGAGCCCAGGGTATATCCAATATTGGCCGCTTGTGCTGCACTTTGTTGTCTGACACCATGCCGGGCAGTGACATGACCAATTTCATGGCCAAGCACCGCAGCAAGTTCAGCTTCAGAATTCAGATAAGCCATTAGGCCACGGGTGATATAAACATAACCACCTGGCAAGGCAAAGGCATTGATGACCGGAGAATCCAGTACAGTAAATCGATAGACTAAGTCTTTACGATGACTAACCGATGCCAGTTTTTCGCCCACAGACTGCACATAAGTTTGCAGTTGCTCATCATCATAACGACCATATTCAGCAATAATTTTGGGATGATTGGTCCTTCCCATCTCCAGCTCAGTATCTTCACCAAACATGACGAAGTTTTGATCACCGGTTACCGGATTCGTTGCACATCCACCAAGCCCCAGAAACAACAAAGCCCCTGCGATTACGCAGAGGCTTCGTATTCCGTCGTGACTTGTACTACCTTGTACGAACACGTCAATCATAGTTCAAACCATTTTTGTTCGACAGATTATTTACCGTATTTTTGACGGAATTTATCAACACGACCCGCTGTGTCTAACATTTTTTGTTTGCCAGTGTAGAACGGGTGGCATTCTGAACACACATCCAGAGTCAAGTCTGAAGTGCGTGTAGAGCGAGTTTTAAAGGTGTTACCGCAGCTACAGGTAACATTGATCTCGGTGTAATCTGGATGGATATCCGCTTTCATATCTGTACTCGTTATGTGTGTTTGCAAAAAATCTTGCTGTAACCATAAGGTTACGAGCTTTAGAACCGCGTTATTTTATAGATCAACCTTGCTTCAGGCAAGTTTATTTACAATAAAATCTGCTTAAGCTTTCTCAGCGACCAGCATGGCTTGATCTCGCCAACCTGACTCAAGCTGCCCCAACACAGATTCTTCACGATAAACCCGAACGTTAAGACCGCTGAACATATGCAGTAGCTCATTATCATCTAACAGAAAGTCAGGGTTATTTGGACCAATCTCATTAACTTTATTCCGACAAAACGTCTGATAAAACAACAGACCACCCGACTTGAGAGTATCAACAATCACTGGCGCCATATCCCGTACTAAAAAATGCGATACGACAATCACATCATAGACTGCTGTTGCAGGAGGATCCGCAATGACATCGCGTTGTTGTGCATGAATATCCAAAGAGACTTTTCCGGCATTTACCTTTAATTGTTCAATCGCGACCGATGAAATATCCCAACTCTCAACTTTTAAGCCTTTCTCTGCTAAAAAAAGACTATTGCCACCCAACCCACAAGCCAGATCTAATGCCAGGCCAGTTTTAGGTAATAAATGCTGGTTTTGCTCTAACACTGTCGAAACACCAGGCTTCTCACTCTGGCGCTTGCTGTAAATCGCATCCCATTTTTGTTGTACATCCATCATTAGCGACGCCAAAAGGCCGGGGTCAGCACCACAAGCAAAGTAAATATTTCTAATCGTCCCAATAGCATAGCCATGGCTAATACCCATTTGGAGGGTGCATTAATTTCACCAAAGTTAGCCCCGACTTCGCCAAGCCCTGGACCGAGATTATTCAGGCAGGCTGTTACTGCAGAGAATGAGGTCACTACATCAAGGCCGGTCGACATTAAAAATAAATGCATGATACTGAAACAGAACACATACATGGCAAAAAAGCCCCAGACCGCGCCAACCACTTTCGCAGGCAGGGCTTTGCCATTCACCTTGATGGCAAAGACCGCATTAGGGTGAATCAGACGTAATACTTCACGATACCCCTGTTTAAACAGCAGCATGATCCGGATGACTTTAATACCGCCACCCGTGGAAAAAGCACAGCCACCGATATAACTTGCCATCAATAATAGGATAGGTAAGAAGCCAGGCCACAGGTAATAATCGGTTGTGGTGTAACCAGCCGTTGTACCGATAGACACTGTCTGGAAAACGCCTTGATGCACTGCGGTCCAAAGGTTATCGAAGGTACCACTGAAATACAGATAACTCGACGTCACTACTGATATCACGCCAAGTATGGCCAGATAAGTCCGTAACTCAGAGTCTTTCCAATAATGTTTGATGCTGCGGTGGCGCCAAGCCAGAAAGTGAAGCGAGAAGTTCATACCGGAGATCAACATAAAGACTACGGTAATCATTTCAATCGTTGCACTGTCAAAAAAACCAATACTGGCATCATGAGTGGAGAAACCACCTATAGCCACTGTTGAGAAACTATGACAAATAGCGTCAAACCAGGTCATCCCACCTAAACGAAAAGCAATCGCACAGGCAATGGTCAACGATAAGTAGATATACCAGAGTGCTTTAGCTGTTTCGGTGATCCGTGGTGTGAGTTTGGCATCTTTCATCGGCCCCGGTGTCTCAGCACGATAGAGCTGCATACCACCAACACCTAATAAGGGCAGGATAGCGACCGCCAATACGACAATACCCATGCCACCTAACCACTGCAGAAATTGACGATAAAACAGAACAGCTTTAGGCAGTGTATCTAAGCCAGTAAGAACGGTTGCACCAGTAGTTGTCAAACCCGACATCGACTCAAACACAGCATCAGTGAATGACATTTTAGGGACTTCAGTCAAAAAGAAAGGTAATGACCCAGACAAACCAAGAGCGATCCAAAACATCACCACCACAATAAAACCATCGCGAATTTTTAACTCTTTACGATGATGCCTGACGGGCAACCAAAACAATAAGCCGATAATCAACAACAAAACAAAGGCGGTGAGGAAGGCGCTACTGGCACCATCTTGGTAGTACCAAGACACCAATACAGGCGGCAGCATCGTGATACTGAACAGCGATAACAAAATACCTAGAATGCGTTGAATCGTCAGTAACTGCATGATGGTTAGATTGAATCCGTTTTACGGTGATAATAAAACCAGCTTAGCAGCATCAAAAGCATCAACATAAACACTGGCCAGCGTTTGGCGATAACATAGGGTGTTGCCCCCTGCCTGGGCTGAATATCAGCCGTCAGCGTTGCCTGCTCGAATTGAGCGGTTTGCGACTGAATACGGCCTTTATAATCGACAAATGCCGATATGCCATTTGTTGTTGCCCGCACCAAAGGCCTTTCTGTTTCTAAAGCACGACTTCGTGAAATTTGTAAATGTTGATGCGGCGCGAATGAATCCCCATACCAGGCATTATTGGTGGCATTAACAAGGATAGAAGCTTGAGGTAATGCATCTAACACTTCCAGTGAAAAAACATCTTCATAACAAATAGAGATGCCAACTTGCTGCCCAGAGGCTTTTAACAGGCTTTGCTGCTCTGGCCCCGGCACAAAGCCTGACATCGGCAAATCAAAAAAAGCAATCAAGCCTCTGAGCCAGGCAAAAGGCACATAATCGCCGAAAGGCACCAGATGGCGTTTATGATAGAAGCCCTCATCCTGCCCGGCGACCATCATACTGTTGTAGTAGTCCTGACCATTTTTATCTTCAACCGGCAGGCCAAGTAAAATATCGGTATTGTGTTGTTGCGCTTCGTTAATCAGCGGGTCGATATAAAAGTCTTTTAACTGATGATAAAAAGCAGGAACGGCATTTTCAGGCCACACCACCAGCTGACTGTCCCAATGTTGTTCCGTTAATTGCTGATACAGGGTAAGCGTGCTGACAAGTTGTTCAGGACTCCACTTCACATCTTGGGGCACATTGCCCTGCACAATCGTAGTTTTCATAGGTTCGCCAGCCGTCCGAGTCCAATCGACAGATTGCAGCCCTTGCCCCCCAGCCCAAATAACCACAACAGGCAGTATGAACAACGGTTGTTTGTATTTAAACAAAAGAAACAAACAACTTGCTGTCAGCGCAACCAGGAAAGACACAGCATTCACACCAATAACAGGTACCCAGCCAGCTAAAGGACCTTCAATTTGACTCACACCCAACTCAAGCCAGGGGAAGCCACTCAAGAACCATGCTTTAAATAACTCAAAACCAAACCAGGCAATGGGTAACAGTAAAGCAATATCAAATAAAGAAAATGTGTAAGAAGAGAGTTTTTTTACCAGCCAGCCAAACAATGCCAGATAGGAAGCCAGGATAGCGACAAACAAAAATGTCAGCATTCCCGCCAAAAACCAGCTGGTATGACCGAAGACATGGATAGCCACATACACCCAGGACACGCCGACACCGAACATGCCAAGCCCAAACAGCCAGCCTCGCCATGCGGCTTGTTTTGCCGTGGTGTTATCCCAACTGGCGAAAAGCAGAATCAGACTTAAAACAGCAATCGGATACGCATTAAAGGGAGAAAATGCCAGCGGTAAAATAGCACCGCCAAATAATGCAACGATATGTCCTTTCCAACCCTGCATAGTCAGCCCATTATTCTTTTGCATTATTCGGTATCTGCTTCTGGCTCTTCTTCCGGTAACACCACCATCTTCATCAGATATAAACGACGGTTATCTGCGCGTAAAATCGTGAACTGGAAACGGTCAATCGTGATTTCTTCACCACGTTCTGGCAAATGCCCGAACTGATTAACAACGTAACCACCCACCGTATCAAAATCTTCATCACTCCAATCGGTTTCGAAAAACTCGTTGAAGTCTTCGACCATCGTTAAAGCTTTGATGGTGTAGGTGTTTTCATTTCTTTGCAGAATAGGTGCATCATCATCAATATCATGCTCGTCTTCAATTTCACCGACGATTTGTTCTAATACATTTTCAATGGTGACAATACCAGCCACACCACCATATTCGTCCACGACGATGGCCATATGATTACGGCGCGCCCGAAACTCGCGTAACAACACATTCAAGCGCTTGCTTTCGGGAATAAATACAGCGGGACGTAATATCTCACGCAGATCAAAATTGAAATCACCGCTGTTCACCACGGCCGTTAATAAGTCCTTGGCGAGCAGGATGCCAATCACATCATCACGGTCATCATCCATCACAGGAAAGCGAGAGTGCGCCGTTTCAGTGACCAGTTTCAATGTTTCTTCAGGAGCAGCATCACGTGACACCATGACCACTTGTGAGCGTGGAATCATAATATCGCGGGCCTGCATTTGCGAAACGCTTAATGCGCCTTCAACGATAGATAGCGCTTCTGAATCCAGAATATGCCGTTCAGAAGCTGAACGAATTAATTCAATCAGTTGTTCCTGATCTTGCGGTTCCAGAAACAAGTTACTGAGCTTTCGCACCCAGGATTGATTTGCTAAGCGACTCGGTCGTCCTTCACTCATGATTCCACTCCCTGCCATTCATAGGGATTAGCTATATTTAACTGATGCAGAATAGCTATTTCTAATGTTTCCATCTGTTCCGCTTCATCCGATTCAATATGATCATAACCTAATAAATGTAAACATCCATGGATCACCATATGTGCCCAGTGATGTAACTCGGCCTTACCTTGCTCTTGTGCTTCTTTTCTTACCACAGGCACACATATCACTAAGTCGCCTAATAATCGGGGTTCTAATTTAATGGGTGCATCAAAAGGAAAAGACAAGACATTGGTTGGCCCACTTTTGCCACGATACTGACCGTTGAGTTCAGCACTTTCTGTTTCGTCAACTAAACGAATACTCAGTTCACAGTCTTCATTGACTTCGTCTAACGCTGCTTCAGCCCACTGAGTAAACAGTGACTCATCCGGTATATCACCATCATAAGCACACTGAAAATCCACTACCACGCTCATGCTTTTCGGTCAGCCTTATCGTATGCCAAGATGACTTTTTGTACCAGCGAATGTCGAACAACATCTTTTGCCTGGAAGAAAGTAAAACCGATACCGTCCACATCCTTCAACACTTCAATGGCATGACGCAAGCCAGAACGGGTTGATCCGGGCAAATCCACCTGAGTGATATCACCGGTAATGACCGCAGTGGAGTTGTAACCCATCCGGGTCAGGAACATCTTCATTTGTTCGACCGTGGTATTTTGCGCTTCATCAAGAATAATGAAAGACTCATTGAGTGTGCGACCACGCATATAGGCTAATGGCGCGACTTCAATCACATTGCGTTCCATTAACTTAGCCACGCGTTCAAACCCTAACATTTCATACAAGGCATCAAACAGCGGTCTAAGATAAGGGTCAACTTTCTGAGCTAGATCCCCGGGCAAGAAACCGAGACGTTCACCGGCTTCTACTGCAGGTCTGACCAATACAATACGGCGACAAAAATCACGTTCGAGGGCTTCCACCGCACAGGCCACGGCAAGATAGGTTTTACCGGTACCAGCAGGCCCCACACCAAAGTTAATATCGTGGGTCATCACCCGACGTAAGTAGGCTTGCTGATTTTCACCACGGGCTTTAATCAAACCACGCTTGGTTTTAATCACCACTTCTTTATCAGGTTCACTGGCCGTGGCGACATCATCACCACCACTTTTGCGAATCGCCATATGAATCTGCTCAGGTGCTAAAACGGTCTGTGCCGTTTCAGCATACAAGTCATGAATCACTGCCTGAATGAGTGTTAATGTATCTGCCGGGCCGATAATCTGAAAGTTCACACCCCGATTATTGATTTCCACACCAAAGCCACGTTCCATCATACGAATATGTTCATCCATATGACCACACAGATTGGCAAGACGAGGGTTATCTGCCGGACTAAGCTCGAAGCTGATGCTATCGAGCGCTTGAGAAGTTTGAGTCACTATAGAATTCCGATGAGCTTAAAGTGCAACGCTATCAGCGAGTAATTCGCCGCGCAAGGAGTTCGAGAAGGCTTCTTCAATACGCACATCCACAAACTGACCGATAAGACTGCGGTCACCGGGGAAGTTCACTACCCGGTTATTTTCTGTGCGACCGGCCATGTCACCACCACCGCGATGTGCTTCGCGCTCAACTAAAATACGTTGTGTAGTACCAATCATGGCTTTGGCATGCTCGTCTTCCAACTCACGCAAACGATCCTGCATGATTTGCAGACGACGTTTCTTTTCTTCTTCCGAAACGGAATCCACAAATGCCGCGGCCGGTGTCCCAGGGCGAGCGCTATAAACGAAGCTGAATGAATGGTCGAATTTAATCTCGTTGATTAAATCCATGGTCGCCTGAAAGTCTTCTTCCGTTTCATTAGGGAAACCGACAATAAAGTCACTCGACATGCTTAAATTCGGTCTGACTTCCAGTAATCGGCGAATCTTACTTTTATATTCCAACGCGGTATGACCACGCTTCATCATCGTCAAAATACGATCAGAACCCGACTGAACCGGTAAGTGCAGATGATTCACCAACTCTGGCACTTCGGCAAAGGCCTCAATCAGGCTGTCAGAAAACTCAACTGGATGAGAGGTAGTAAAGCGAATACGTTCAATGCCATCTATTGCAGCGACGTAATGAATTAACAGCGCCAGATCAGCGGTTTCATCACCTTCAATGACCCCCTGATAAGCATTCACATTTTGGCCTAACAGGTTCACTTCACGCACACCCTGCGCCGCTAACTGACGAATTTCACGCAGAATCGGACCAACCGGGCGGCTGACTTCTTCACCACGGGTATAAGGCACGACGCAGAATGTGCAGTATTTACTGCAACCTTCCATCACCGAAACAAAGGCAGTTGGGCCATCAGCTTTCGGTGCTGGTAAATTGTCAAACTTCTCAATCTCAGGGAATGAGATATCAATGCTGGGTTTGCGGCTGATTTTGACCTCTTCCAACATGGCCGGAAGACGGTGCAAGGTTTGTGGTCCAAAAATCAGATCGACATAGGGCGCACGCTGACGAATCGCTTCACCTTCCTGGCTTGCCACACAGCCACCCACACCAATAACCAAGTCAGGACGTGTATCTTTCCAACGTTTCCAGCGACCAAGCTGGTGAAACACTTTTTCCTGTGCTTTTTCGCGAATCGAGCAGGTATTAAGAAGTAAGACATCTGCTTCTTCTGGAATATCTGTGGGTTCTAATTGATGAGATGCCGCCAGGACTTCTGCCATTTTTGATGAATCGTACTCATTCATCTGACAGCCGAATGTTCTGATATATAGTTTGCCAGCCATAGTTTCTGCTAAAGTCAAAGGGCGCACAGGATACTATTTTTTGCTTGATTAGTACATACAAGTGATTGTTTTTACTAATAACTGCAAATATAGTGTGGGAAGGAACAACAACAAGGAAGTGAATCATGGCAATCAAGGATTGGCCTGCCGATGATCGCCCTCGGGAAAAGCTTTTATTATCAGGTGCTAAGGCACTTTCTGATGCAGAGCTTCTGGCGATTTTTCTGCGCACGGGTGTGAAAGGATTTTCAGCTGTCGACTTAGCACGCAAACTCATTCATGAGTTTGGCTCTTTACGACAATTATTAGAAGCGGACCAGCAGCAGTTTTGTGAAGGTCATGGATTAGGTCAGGCGAAATACGTTCAGCTTCAGGCTGTTCTGGAAATGGGCCGCCGTCACCTGGAATCGAGTTTAAAGCATGGCGATGCCTTTACCGATGCTGACAACACCATGCGCTACATCAAACAACGTTTACGCGCCTATCCCCATGAAGTATTTGCCTGCCTGTATCTGGATAACCAACATCGTTTTTTGTACTTCGATGAATTATTTCGCGGCACCATTGATGGTGCCAGCGTTTATCCACGTGAAGTCGTTAAAGCCGCACTGAAACATAACGCTGCCGCCATTATCCTGGCCCATAATCATCCCTCTGGTGTCGCTGAACCCAGTCAGGCCGATATTCATATTACAAAACGAATTAAGTCTGCCCTCGATCTCGTCGATATAAGAGTACTGGACCACATTATCGTCGGGGATGCAGATGTCACTTCTTTGGCACAACGCGGTTGTATTTAATTGCGGCAATTGCCATAACGATAAGTGAAATGACCTATTTATCAGGTGTTTGATATCTCTACTATTGTCCGGTTTTTGAATTTAAATGGGTGAGAGAATCATGAGAAAGTCACTGGAATTATTCAGTCTGGGCTTTTTATTAACGCAGAGTATGTGTCTGTACGCTGCCGATAATGGGCTAATCGATGATGCCAGCCTGAGCTTGGGCAGCCTGGTGGTGTCATCAGACAGCACAGGACCACTAACCTCACGTAATCTGTCGACATCAGTTGATGTGTTGAACGAAGACCGGATTGAAGATCAGAATGTGAGTTACACATGGCAGCTTTTTGACCAGATGCCGGGCGTGATGCTGACCCAGTTCGGTATGGGTAATGAGTCTGGCAAAATTTCTTTTCGCGGCTTTAATGGCGAAGGTGAAGTCAATGCTGTGAAACTGCTGATTGATGGCATTCCCAGTAACCAGAATTCCGGCAATATGCCTTATCTGGAATTACTGACACCTTTAGAAATCGAGAGTATCGAAGTCGTTCGTGGCACCAATGACCCGCGTTATGGTTTACATAATATTGCCGGTAATGCTGGTATTTTTACTCGCCAAGGCGGTAACTATAATAAAGCCCGTGTCACTTATGGTAGTTATGCGACACGCAATGTGCAGTTTATCAGCGGCATGGAAAGTAATGGTTTTTCCCAGAACTATGCAATTAGCTATTTAAATTCAAATCGCTATCGCCACCACAGTGATATCGAAAAAAGTACCTTCTCTGGTAAGTGGTTTTATACACCGAATGATGGCCGTGCCCAAATCGGCTTTATTGCCAGACATGGCAAAGCTGAAGCTGATGAAGCCGGTTATCTGACCCGGGCTGAGGCACATGATGATCCAGAACAATCACGTCCGCATAACGCCGCAGATGGTGGTGATCGTATGATGAATCAGTTCAGTGCTCACTTGGATATTGATATCACGGATAATCTGTTCTGGAGCAGCAAAGCTTATTTAAATGAGCTAGACGAAGATCGTTATGTCACCTTTGCAGCGGGCGGCAACCATAACGAACGATTAACCGAAGAAGAACATAAAGGCGCTTTAAGCACCTTAACCTGGCGACCGGATGTAAGCTGGGCACATGAGTTCAGCCTGATGGGTGGATTGAGTGCTGAATGGCAAAATAATGAAAGTCGTCGTTATCTGGTGGATCTGGACCGAAATAGAACAGCACAAAAACGTAATCAAAAATTCGATTTTGATATTTATGGTGGATTTATTCAGGCTATTTATAAACCGACTGAGAAACTGAAAATTGTTCCCGCGTTTCGAGTTGATACCGTACGAGGCAGCTTAAATGATAATGGCACGCATCGTGAAATTAACGATTATGGCAATATCAACCAGCCAAAACTCAGTGCGGTCTATTCTTTTAATGAGCAATACGCTGTATATACCAACTGGGGTAAAACCTTCCAGGTAGCCGATGGCGCATCAAGTTATAAAAAAGTAGGTGTGCCTGAACTAAGCCCATCTATTAACGAAGGCTGGGAAGTCGGACTGAAATTTACACCCGCAGATTGGTTAAATGGGCGAATTGCGGTCTGGCAACAAGTGGCATCAGATGAATACAAAAAACGACTGGGTGATCCTGATGGCAACAGTGAGAATATTGGTAAAACCCAGCGTCGAGGCATAGATTTCCAGTTCAATGCACAAGCCTCTAACAAACTTGGTCTTTGGTTCGCGGCTTCATTTCAGGATTCAGAAATTATCAAAGCTGGTGCCACTACACCTTTAAACAAAGGTAATGAAATTGATCACGTACCACACTACTTAGTAGATGCTGGTGTGGATTATCAGGCTACACCAAAACTTAAATTATCTTCCTGGCTCAGCGCCCAAGATGATTATTATCTGAACCAGGAAAACGATACCAATAAATATGGTCAATATGTATTAGTCAATGCCTCAGCCAGTTATGCACTGACTCAAAAAGTAAGATTAGATCTTGAACTAAAGAATATTTTCGACCGCTATTATGAATATGTATGGTGGAGCGCTGACTTCAATGAAACTTTACATTCACCGGCTGATGGTCGCTCGATATATGGCTCAATTCAATATGACTTTTAAGCATTAATGACAAAAGCGCGACAGCTTTGGCTGAAAATTCATACCTACCTCGGACTCAGCATTAGCATCATGCTGGTTTTATTAGGTCTGACGGGCAGCATTTTAGTGTTCTATTTACAATTCGATATCTGGTTAAATCCAGATATCGAAGCGGTTTCAACAGCCCCCATCAGTCAGCAACAAGCTGTTTTTGATCAATTACAGCAACAATTTCCAACCCGTACCGATTCCTGGCGTATTGAACAGCCGCTTCATCCAGGCTGGCCAATTATGGCGCGTTATTACACGCCTGTTGAAACACGTGATCTGCAATTTGCGCCATTGATGGTAACAATCGATCCCGCCACATTAGAGATCACCAGTAAACGCTTCTGGGGCGAATTTGCGATGACCTGGATCTACAATCTGCATTACAGCGTATTACTGGATAAAACCGGCAAAACCCTCGTAGGTATTATAGGTCTCATCAGCCTTATCTCTCTGCTATCCGGTGTCATTTTATGGTGGCCCGGCTGGCATAAATTGCGACAAGTGATGGCTTGGCGATTACGTACCAGTTATGCCAAAAAAGTGTTTGATCTGCATATTCTGTCTGGCAGTTATGGTTTCATTGTGTTGTTTATGCTCAGTTTAACGGGTGCAGCACTGGCTTTACCTACACAGACTCAGCAGATTATCCGTATTTTTTCTCCATTGGCTTCCAGCCCTATACTTGCTCGCTCACTGCATCAGCAAGGAAAACAACCTGTCATCTCAGCAGATACGGCGGTAGCGTCAGCTTTTAAATTATTCCCCAATGCTGAGTTACGCTGGGTGGAGTCACCGGGGATCAAAAAAAATAGCTGGCGAGTCGTTTTCTATCAACAAGGCGAACCGAGCCGCCGTTTTCCACGAACACAAGTCTGGGTGAATGCGTTTACTGGTGATATTGTCGCTAGCCGCGATGGCTTAGCCGATAGTGCCGGAGATAAAGTCTTAAACTGGCTACACCCCTTACATAATGGCGAAGCTTTTGGTCTAACCGGCAGGATTATTGTGTTTATCTGTGGTTTTCTGCCATTAATTTTGTTCATTACCGGCTTATTGCGCTGGCAACAAAAGCGGCACGCCAGAAAGCGCACCGCTTATCGCCATAGTTAATCTTCGTCCCAGTCTACCGGGCTATCTTTGAATACTTTTTTACCGGTAAACATGGCCGATACCAGACCATTACGCTCCCGAAGCTCGCTATAAACGACTCCCAGAATATGTAAGATGATGGCCAGACTCAGCACCCAGAATACGATCTCATGTATTTCTTTGAAGGGTGAACGAAAGTCACGCATTTGCTGATAAGCCGCTTCATTCACGCCGTCTTTTGAGTATGGCTGAACTAAGGCTTCTGTTTGTGGACTCTCTGCCACCCAGGCTTTAAAACTATCGCCAAATGGTGGCATATACACATCGGTACCACCAAGCACTAACCCTGTTACCGCCTGAGTCGTTAACAAGATAAACAACAAAGTCACCATTAAACGTGCCAGAGGATTATGTCCGGCAAAACCAACCGGCTTACCCTCATTGATGCTATCCAGGTAAAGTTGTCGTTGCTGTTTATACTTTTGTCCAAGCGGCAAAATAGCTGCCCAGCGACTAAATCGGTTACCAATAAAACTCCAAAACAACCGCACGGCAAGATTAATCACAAACACATACCCCACATATACATGCCATGTTTTTAACAGGATTTTGCCTTCTGTCGTTACGCCCAAGGCTTTACTGTTCATAATTGCCACACCAATAGCAATCAACCCAATAACCGACAATACGTTTATCCAGTGAAACCAGCGAACCATACGATCCCATACTGGATACTCTGTTAATGTTCTCGCCATTTGTCTTTTCATTTTTCTCTCTCTCCTTGTTTATCTACACGGCAATATTCGCCACTCCAGTCATGTAGATAAGGTGTGATGGTTTTATGCTCTGCTAGATGGGCCTGCCACCAATCTTTCAAAAAAATAAGCACTTGCTCAGGCCGCTTTTGATGCTTGGCATGCTCACAAACAACTTTGAATTCCGTGATTAGATTATCCATTAGCTGTTGATAGTTTTTCAGTTCTGGATACTCCGTTGAATTCAATATGCCTTCTTCTGTTTTGTAATGAAACACGATGTAACTTATCAGAAGCTTAACCGTGGGTAATAAGGACTCAAATTCCAGCCCTTGCTGGAGGAAATAATGCAGTGAATTTATGGTGGCGAGGATGGCTCTGTGCTGTTCATCAATAATGGGGACTTGCTGACTAAACTCATCTTGCCATACCAGTAATAACGGTCTATCCATATCGTTCACTCCCGCAACAAGCTATCGCATCAGACTGAGAACGGATATTTGATGGCTTCGTGATATTGGTAACCTTTAACCTCAAAATCATCCAGCGTGACCCAGGTTTCCAGGTCCTTTAATGACTTAATTTCCGGGTTAATGTGTAAGCTCGGTGAAGGATAAGGTTCACGCTTCAACTGTACATCGCGCATTAATTGCAATTGGTCTTCGTAAATATGCGCATTCACAATCTTATGGTAAGCCTTACCCGGTTTCAGCCCAGAAATTTGCGCCATGATTTTGAGTAAGAAAAACACCTGTACCTGATTGAAGTTAAGGCCCAGAGGCACATCACAAGAACGCTGGTAAGAGGTTAAATAAAGCGTATCGCCCAATACAGAGAAAGTGTGGGTATGCATACAGGGTCTGAGACAGCCCATATCAAACTCACCCGGATTATAAAATGTCAGAATCTCGCCACGGTCATCAATGCCACGCTTCAGGTCATCGGCGATTTTTTGTAACTGATCTAATGTTGAGCCATCCGGTTTTTGCCAGCGACGCCCCTGAACACCATAAACCCGTCCCATATCATCCTCACCTTTGCGGTGAGGATTATTCAGCCAGTCTTTATTATCATTGGCATTAGCATCCCAGGTGCGACAACCAATCGCCCGGAAATCTGCTGCATTGTCATAGCCACGCAGATATCCCAACATTTCGGCAATGGCCGCTTTCCAGTAACTCTTACGTGTGGTGATTAAGGGAAACTGATTGTTGGCCACGTCATATTCCAAATCAGCATTAATCACGGTCAGGCAACGTTTACCCGTCCGTTCATTTTCAACCCACTCACCTTCGTCGATAATACGTTGGCATAAATCCAGATACTGTCTCACTCAGAAGACTCCAATTCTCGCTGCAAAATTGCTGATGATTTTGGCATTGCTAGGTCAGACAGACAACCTCATTAAGGGGACAGATTATATTTCTGCATTCGATATAACAGAGTATCGCGGCTAATACCTAATAAGCGGGCGGCTTTAGAGCGATTACCCGCCGCCATATCCAGTGCCTGTTCAATTAAGTCCAGCTCCACTTTTGCGAGATCGATACCACTGGCCGGCAGCACAAACTGATGTTGCTCTATGGCCACTTCGGGGCGCATCTCTCTCGGTAAATCAGCCGGTTGCAATAACTCACCGACATGCAAAAGCGCCAGACGTTGACACAGATTCTGTAACTCACGGATATTGCCAGGCCAGCGGTAATGGACAAGGCTCTGTTCCGCTTCTCTTGAGAGCCTGACCACTGCATTATTACCAGCAAACTCTTTCAGGTAATGTTTCATCAGTAGCGGAATGTCTTCGGCACGATTACGTAAGGCCGGTAACTCAATTGGCACCACCTGTAAGCGATAAAACAAATCAGCCCTGAATCGCCCGGCTTTCACTTCCGCAGGCAAGTCAGCACTGGTGGCGGCCAGAATACGCACATCGGCCACGTGTAATCGATGACTTCCCTGTAACTGACACTCACCTGCTTCCAGAAAACGTAAGACTTTTGCCTGCACCGATAATGGTAAGGCATCCACTTCATCCAAAAAGACCGTACCACCTTCTGCCGCCAAGAGCCGTCCCCGAAAGGTGACCTCGCCATGCTCATTACTTCGGCCAAACAAATCCAGTTCCACATCTTCTGTGGGTAATGCAGCACAGTTAATCGTTATCAGGGCATTATCACGTCGGCGGCTCTGCTCATGCAGACTTAAGGCAATTAACTCTTTGCCAGTCCCCGTTTCGCCACTGATAAGCACACTGGCATCACTCAAAGCAATCATGGGCAATGTACGCAGGATATGGGTTAAATCAGGCGATTGACCTAAAATTTTACTCATAACGCTTACCCCTGCATCTGATGTTGATGATCAGGCATGGCATGATGCTCATGCAGACTTTCCATCGGCCAGAACAAGGTCGCTAATGCCATCAGAATAATCAGTATCCCTGCCGCTTTACGTAAGTTAGGTGAGCGTCCCAGCGCCGCTAACATACCGGTAAACAAACCTGCGCCCATCACCGCCGGTAAAGTGCCCGCGCCAAATGACAGCATCACCAGACCACCTTTGATCGGGTCACCTGCAGTGGCTGCTACAGCCAGTGCGGCATACACCAGACCACAGGGCAACCAGCCCCAAACCATACCCAAAAAAAACGCCTGGCTGCCTTTTCTGACTGGTAACAGTTTTTGTCCAATAGGCTGCAATAACCGCCATAAAGGTGCGCCCATACGCTCGGCACGAGCAAATTTAGGGAACCAGCCAGCCAGATATAAGCCCATTGAAATCATAATGATGACCGACAATACCCTGAGTACCCAATGTGCGTTCAGTTGGGTCAGTGGCGTACTTAACAGACCGACGATAATGCCAGCAAAGCTATAACTCAGAATACGGCCGACATTGTAGTTAAACACAAACGGTAACATCCGCCGCTGGCTCTCTCTTACTTCTTTCGGCAAGCTCAGCGTCAATGCGCCAATCACCGAGCCACACATCGCAATACAATGCACCGTACTGAATAAACCGAGTAAAAAAGCCGTGATATAGGAACTGGTAATAGCAGCCATGCTTACAGTCTTCTCTTATTTTTTTGATTAATTATCAGGTTAGCACGCCTTTTCAGCATGAATTTGTGTCATTTCACCTACTACTTATTGAAAAAACACACTTCTTAATAACGATAACTTCCTATTATTTTTGGTTGGGTTATCTGAGAGAGAAGATAAATGAAACGCACCAGTCTGTCACTCAGCATCATGCTGAGTTTATTCCTACCATCAATTGCTTATGCTGAACACAAGCACGATGTTGAAGAACTAGAGAAAGTCACCGTGTCTGGCCAAGCCATTCAACCGTTACCTCAAGACAGTGCCGGACTTGATCTGGAAGCACTCAAATCAAAGCGTGCCCAATCAAGTGATACGGCCTCTTTATTAAAAGGTATTCCAGGTGTCTCCTTATATGGGGCTGGTGGCGTATCCAGTCTGCCAGTGATTCATGGTTTAGCTGACGATCGTCTTCGGATTAAAGTTGATGGGATGGATCTGATTTCAGCCTGTGCTAATCATATGAATCCGCCACTGTCATACATTGCGCCGAATAATATTGCTGAATTAAAAGTGTATTCAGGCATTACACCAGTTAGTGCTGGTGGCGACAGTATTGGCGGGACTATCATCGTCAAAAGTAAACAACCTGAGTTTGCCAAAGATGCTGACAGCGTATTATCAAAAGGTGAAATCGGTGCCTTCTACCGCAGTAATGGCCACGCTCGTGGCGCCAATTTATCCACCACACTGGCAACGGAGAGCTTTAGCCTTAATTACACCGGTTCCACCAGTAAAGCGAATAATTATGATGCGGCAGATAGTTTTAAAACTGCAGGCCCCGCCGCCTCTGATCGTGGCTGGTTAGATGGTGATGAAGTCGGCTCCACCGCCTATGAAACACGTAACCATGCTTTAAACCTTGGCTTTAAACTTGATAATCACTTATTGCAATTAAAACTGGCCCATCAGGATATCCCTTATCAAGGTTTTCCAAACCAACGTATGGATATGACCGAAAACCGGAGTAATCAAGTCAATTTAATCTACAACGGCCTGTTTGATTGGGGCTCATTGGAAGCCTCGGTTTATCGTGAAAAAACCCACCATAAAATGCAGTTTGGTGATGACAAACAGTTTTTATACGGTACTGATGCGCTTGGTATGCCGATGGAAACGGAAGGTCGCAATACGGGTGTCTCGTTAAAAACAGAGGTCATGCTCAACGACCGTGATTTATTGAGAGTGGGGACTGAGATACAAAAATACCGTCTGGATGACTTCTGGGAAGCATCAGGCTCAACAGGCATGATGCAGCCAAATACCTTTGAAAATATCAATAATGGCCAACGCGACCGTTATGCCATTTATACAGAATGGGAAGCCAACTGGACCTCAAAATGGACAACTCTGGCAGGTATTCGTCATGAAACCGTGAAAATGGATGCAGATAATGTTCAGGGGTATAACACAACAAATTACAACCCTACTGACTTCAATAATGCAGATAAAAGCAAAACCGATAACAATCTTGATCTGACTTTAATGGGACGTTTCACCCCATCTGATAATGCCAGTTATGAATTCGGTTACGCTCAGAAAACACGTTCACCTAATCTCTATGAACGTTATGCCTGGTCAACTAACGGCATGGCTATGCGTATGGTGAACCTGGTCGGTGATGGTAATGGTTATGTTGGGAATGTGGATTTGGATCCAGAAATTGCTCACACCATCAGCTTCACAGCAGACTGGCATGATGCCGACAAACAGGACTGGAATGTGACTTTCACTCCCTATGTCAGCTATGTAGATGACTTTATCGATGCCAAACGTTGTAGTGGTGGCACTGGCATGTCGGCATGCACAACAGCTAACCTGAGTGCAACAGATAACTTTGTCTACCTGCAATACGACAATGTCTCAGCGAAGTTATATGGCGCGGATTTGTCATTGGCTAAACACCTTTATCACGATGACCAGATTGGTCATATCAGTGGCCAAGCGGTGTTCAGTTATGTCAGAGGTAAAAACCGCGATACTGGTGACAATCTGTACAACATCATGCCATTGAATGCGACATTCACTTTACAGCATGCCAAAGGTGCCTGGCATAACACCGCTGAGTGGCAAGTAGTGGCTGCTAAAGATCAAGTAAACGATGAACGGAATGAACAGGAAACAGCGGGCTATGGCTTATTAAACATACGCACCAGCTATGAGTGGAAACAAGCACGTGTTGATTTTGGTATCGACAATGTTCTGGATAAAGCTTATAGCGAACCATTGTCAGGTGCTTATACGGGCCAGGGAATGACAATGTCAGGTTCCGGTGTGCCTTGGGGCGTTACCGTTCCCGGCATGGGACGGTCATTTTATACGGCTGTCAGTTACTCTTTTTAGTTAAAACAAGGCATCTCTGCCGAGATTATCCAGAGATGCCTTTTTATTGCTTAGCTAGGCTACAACACTCAATTTCAAATCCACTTTTTTCAGTTGTTCCACTTCATGGGCCAGGTCGGCTTCAGTTAATGGATGCTCTTTTAACCAACCATCAGGCAAAACCAGCATCATCTTTTTACCGTCTAATTTTAACTTGATATAGGTATCGGCATGCTCAGACCGGCCGCGATTAAACACCATGGAAAGTCGCAGCAGCACCGTTAAGCGTTGTGTGCTTAACTGCATTTCATCCGATAATTTATTGATATGTTTTTTCGGGAATGAACGCCGTTGTCCTCTGACCATTACTGATAAGGCATGCTGTTCCTCACGGGAAAAGCCGGGTAAATCCGAATGTTCCACCAGATAGGCCGAGTGTTTATGAAACTGGTTATGAGAGATAGACAATCCTACTTCATGAAGTTTGCAGGCCCATTGCAGACGATGCAGTAACTCATCGTGATCCAGCTCCCACTCATGCGCCACTTGCTCATACAGTTGGGTTGCCATCACCGCAACACGTTCGGCATGCGCCTCATCAACGTGATAGCGACGCATCAAGGCTAAGACGGTGCGATCACGCTCATCATCGTGCTGAATACGGCCAAGCAGGTCATACAATAACCCTTCTCTTAAAGCGCCATCGGATACAATCATTTTTTCAATGCCGAGTCGCTCGAACGCAGCAGCCAATACACACAAGCCACCAGCTAATACATTATTTCGCTCTTCAGACAGCCCTTCAAACTTTGCCTCTTCGACGCTGCCGGCTTCGATAAGATGGTTTACCATCTTCTCCAGCGCTTTGGCGGTAATCACGCCATCATCAGCCCAGCCGTGTTCTTTGCAAATATTGGCGACCGTTCGAATCGTGCCCGATGCGCCAACAGCCTCCTGCCAGCCAGCCTGACGATAAGGTCGCTGGATATAACGAATACGTCTTGCCGCAGCCAACATCGCATGTTGCATCTGTGTCGCCGTGGTTTTGCCATCAGCAAAAAACTTTTGTGAAAAACTGACACAGCCCATTTCCAGGCTCTCACGCATCAGGCCTTTAAATCCATCTCCAATGATAAATTCGGTACTGCCACCGCCGATGTCCATCACTAATCGACGGCTGTCATCAAATGCCAATGAATGAGCCACGCCCAGATAAATCAGTCGGGCTTCTTCTTCACCGGTGATAATTTCAATCGGATGACCCAAGGCAAGGCGAGCCTGGCGCAGAAAACGTCGTGAATTATGTGCGATACGTAAGGTATTGGTGCCTACCACCCTGACGCTGCCGTATGGCAAATCCTTTATGCGTTCGCCAAACCGTTCCAGACAGGCTATCGCCCGTTCCTGAGCTTCCAATGAAAGGTAGTGATGTTTATCCAGTCCAGCCCGGAGCTGCACCATTTCCCGAAGTCTGTCGACCACTTGAAAATGGCCATCACGCATTCGGGCGATGATCATGTGAAAGCTGTTAGAGCCGAGGTCCACCGCCGCCAGCACATCATGATTTGTTTCTTCCATAGCACCTGTCAGTTCGTTTTTCGGTTTATTCTGCACTAGCTGGTTGCTGGTGAACAATGTTAAATCATCTTTTCCATAAAAAAAGCCTGGTCTCAAACGCAACCAGGCCCTTTTTAGTCGTGACGAAAATCCTCTTTTTTTATTCAATAAGTTGACCTTTAATCACTTGTTCGGCTTTTTCGATACTCAAATGGCGCACATCTTTACCTTCCACCAGATAAATAATGTGTTCACAGATATTATTAGCATGATCGCCAATACGTTCCAATGAGCGCGCAGACCACATCATATCAATCACGCGAGTGACGGCTCGGGTATCTTCCATCATATAGGTCATTAGCTGACGTAAAATCGCTTCATATTCAGCATCGACTTCACGGTCTTCTTTTGCCACGCGTAGAGCCATATCCACATCAAATCGCGCAAAAGCATCCAATGCATCACGTAACATGCCACGCACATGATTTCCCATCGCTTGCAGCTCACGGTAATTATGCTTGGGACGATCTTTCTCAGATAGATTCAGTGCCATTCTGGCAATACGCACAGACTCATCACCAATGCGTTCCAAATCGGTAATGGTTTTTAATATGCCCGAGACAAGGCGTAAATCCCCTGCCGTTGGCTGGCGAAGCGCAATAATCTGAATACATTCCTCATCGATACTGACTTCTAATGAATTTACCTCATCGTCGTAAGCAATCACTTCACGAGCAATATCGGCATCACCTTTAATCAGGGCTTCCATCGCGTTATGAACTTGCTGCTCGACTAGACCACCCATCGCTAAAACACGAGAACGGATATCCTGTAATTCATTCTCAAATTGTTGCGAAATATGTTGGGAAGTAGTTGTAACCATATGCGTCTCTCCTCAGCCCGGATTAACCGTAACGGCCGGTAATATAATCTTCTGTTTGTTTTTTACTTGGGTTGGTAAAGAGTTCATCAGTGGCACCAAACTCTATTAATTCGCCCATATACATAAATGCAGTGTAATCAGATACCCGCGCCGCTTGCTGCATATTATGAGTCACGATAACAATCGTATACTTTTCTTTCAGTTCGTAAATCAACTCTTCAATTTTTAATGTAGAGAGTGGATCCAGAGCCGAGGCCGGTTCATCAAGCAGCAAGACTTCGGGTTCGATAGCAATAGCACGGGCTATCACTAGACGTTGCTGCTGACCACCTGACATACCCATCGCTGAGTCGTGAAGACGATCTTTCACTTCATCCCATAAGGCGGCGCCTTTTAATGATTTTTCGACCACTTTATCTAAAGTAGAACGATCATTGACACCTTGCAGACGCAGACCATACGCCACGTTTTCATAGATAGACTTAGGAAATGGATTGGGTTTCTGAAATACCATTCCGACCTGACGGCGTAAATCCGCCACATTCACTGAGGGTGAATTAATTTCCATCTTATCAAGCAATAATTGACCTTCCATCCTGACAGAGTCAATCAGATCGTTCATACGGTTAAAACAGCGTAATAACGTTGATTTACCACAACCACTGGGGCCGATAAACGCGGTCACTCGATTTTTTGGAATCTGCATATTGATATTGTGCAGAGCCTGTTTATCACCATAAAACAGGTTAAAGTCTTTGACTTGCAGGCACAGCGTTTCATTATCCAGGTTCACACGAGGCCCTCTTTGCATCGACTCAATATCAATGCCTCGCGATACATTTTTCTGTTCTTTGACTGCTTCCATCGTTTAACTCTCACTTGCTTTATAAGTTTCTCGCAGACGATTACGAATACCAATCGCTGCCAGGTTCAGCACAACAATAATCAATACCAATAAAAATGCCGTGGCATAGACCAACGGTCTGGCGGCTTCAACGTTCGGGCTTTGGAAACCCACATCGTAGATATGGAAACCCAGGTGCATAAATTGACGATCTAAATGCAGGTATGGCGCAATATTATCAATCGCCAGTGACGGTGCCAGTTTCACCACCCCAACCATCATCAACGGCGCCACCTCACCTGCCGCCCTGGCGACAGCCAGAATCAATCCCGTCATCATTGCTGGTGCAGCCATTGGCAATACTGTTCGCCACAAGGTTTCTGCTTTTGTCGCCCCAAGCGCCAGACTACCTTCACGAATCGCTCTCGGAATACGCGACAAGCCCTCTTCCGTTGCGACAATGACCACCGGCACAGTCAAAATCGCTAAGGTTAACGAGGCCCATAATAAACCTGGTGAACCAAAGGTAGGGGCTGGTAGTTTGGCCTGGAAGAAAATCTCATCCACGCTACCACCGATGAAATAAACAAAAAAACCAAGACCAAATACACCATAGACGATTGATGGCACACCAGCCAGATTATTGACCGCGATACGAATCAATCGAACCACAGCACCTTGTTTGGCATATTCCTTTAGATAAACAGCTGCAATTACCCCAAACGGCGTGACCAGTACAGACATGATCATCACCATCATGACTGTACCGAAAATCGCCGGGAAAATACCACCTTCCGTGTTTGCTTCACGCGGCTCGCCTGACACAAACTCCCAGGCATTGTGGAAATACTGGCCCAGCTTCTGTAGCGTAGTCATCGCATTCGGTTTATATGCCTGAACGATTTTTGCCATTGGTATTTCGGCTTCACGGCCATCAGAAATCTTGACGGTGATTTGATCGCGATTCAGCTCTGAATATAATTCATCTAACTGTTCACGAATTTTTGCATAACGTGTATTGAGTTGTTTACGTTCCTCTTCAATTTCCAGATACGGCGCCGTGCCTTTTTCAACCTTATCGAGCTCTAAGCGACGCTGTTCAATTCGCAGCTCTTCAAGACCATGATTGATCTTGCCAATATCTGACTTTTCGATATCTTTTATCTTGTTATATAAAGCATTACTTCGTGCCAATCGTTGCTGAAATGCATCCCAGGCCTGTTCACCCTCAGCGACAACTTCACCCTGTTGTTTAACATTGACCAGATAACCATAAAAGTTGCCCCATTCACGTCGCTCTATCGACATCAGGCCGTCAGGTTTTTGTGTGTCTTCAATCCAGGGATCGTTAATCCAACGAAAATCGAGACCAAAAAAGTCACGATTGCCTATCTTTAATAAGGTTCGATTGGCTGTTTCCTGGCCTTCGGGTAAATGCACACCTGATAAAGCCAAACGAGCGGCAGGCACCGTTTCATGATCCACGCGTTCGCCCACCAGCATGATTTTTTCTTCGCCGGGTTCGGCATAGGTCAGCTCAACGATATCAGCAGGCCAGAAATGGCTCAGGCCTCTCACGGCGATCAAACCAATCAAGCCGACGACCATCACCAGACTGATACTGACCGCGCCGGCATTTAACCAAACCCAAGGTTTACCGCTATCAAACCAGATTTTCATTGAAGAACGTTGTTTCATTCTATATTCCTAACTACAGCGAGCTGTATTTATTACGTAAGCGCTGGCGCACAATTTCAGCAACGGTATTCAACACAAATGTCGCTAAGAACAATACCAATGCCGCCAGGAACAATACGCGATAATGCGAACTAGCCACTTCAGCCTCTGGCATCTCTACAGCGATATTGGCGGATAACGCTCTGAAGCCTTCAAAGATATTGAAGTCCATAATCGGCGTATTACCTGTCGCCATCAATACAATCATCGTCTCACCGACAGCACGGCCTAAACCAATCATCACCGCCGAGAAGATACCTGGGCTCGCCGTCAGCAGCACCACTCGCGTCATGGTTTGCCATGGGGTTGCACCTAAAGCTAATGAGCCAATCGTCAGATGTTTCGGCACACCAAAAATCGCATCTTCGGTAATGGAGAAAATCGTCGGAATCACCGCAAAGCCCATAACCAATCCGACTACCAGCGAATTGCGCTGGTCATAATTAATACCGATATCATTTAAAAATTGCGGCATATTGCCATCAAATAACCACAACTCAATCGCACCACTGGTCGCCATCGAGACATAACCGACTAACAACACAATTGGAATCAACACCGCCGGCTCCCAGCCATCAGGAATGCGTTCACGCCAGGCTTTAGGTAATTTTGTCCAACCCCAGGCAGTCAAAATAATCATCACCGGCAACATAAACAGTAATGTGAACACACCAGGCAAATGGTCTTCGACTAATGGTGCTAACCATAAACCCGCGAGGAAACCTAAAATAACCGTTGGCAAAGCCTCCATAATTTCGATGGTCGGTTTCACAAAGCTACGCATTCTGGGCGACATAAAATAGGCGGTAAAAATTGCGCCCATAATCGCCAGAGGAACAGCTACCAACATCGCGTAGAAGGCCGCTTTGATGGTGCCGAATGTCAGTGGCGTTAAACTAAATTTAGGTTCAAAGTCATTACTGGCTGACGATGACTGCCAGATATATTCAGGCTGATCACGACTTTCATACCAAACCTTTTCCCATAAGGAATGCCAGGAGATGTCCGGGTGTTCATTACGAATATCCAGTAACTTCACGTCACCATTATCAGTCATGCTGATAAGACCATTTGCCCTTGGTGAGAGGCCAATAACCGCTTCGCTGTCCACATACGGTTCAACCAATAACGTCCGGTGAGCCGTGGTGTGATAAATCCCCAAATGTCCGGTTTTATCCAGGGTTAAAAAGCCTTTACGGGCTTGCTCTGGTGCAATGGCAATAATCGGGCTGCTCTGAGCATTAAAACTACGCACATTATGTAAGGTGTAGTTATTGTCTTTGTCTCTGACCGGAAACCATTGATCAATCTGACCATCACTACGTCCCACCAGAATAGAAATACCACCTGTCAGAAATTCAAAGCTCGTAATATCCACGCCTGTGGGTACCGCTTTGATTTTCTGAATTAAACGTGGTTTATCCAACTGCTGAACATCGTAGTAGTAGATAAAGCCCGTATCATCGGCCAGATAAAGTTCACGTTGATCAATATCCAGTTTGACCTGAGTCAGCTCACTGACATCCGATAAGGGGATCTCGTGCTTTTCTTCTTTAATGGTAAATTGCGTGTCATCAAGAAAATCAGCTTCTTTCTCAAAGCGTTTCAGTATTAAACGCTTGTCCTCGGTATAAGCAATAAACGTCGTTTTGTCTTCATAACTCTGAACAGAAAGCAGATTGATTGACTTGCCTTGATCGTCAATCACAACATGTTTTTCACCCAATGGATAAGTGACTTCTGGCACGATAACGCGTTGCGTTCCCGTTGGATAAGTCACTTTGTATTTTTCTTTAATGACTAAAGCACTGCCATCATTAAAACCATAACTAAACACACCTGTCGTTGCGGCACCGGCACTGACAGTACTGATGGTTTTTCCCGCCAACGGCAGTGAGGTTTCGGTCATTGTTTTGCCGGTTTTGGCATCAAAAAAACGCACCATGCCGTTAGCTTCGACAGCCATGGCCACCGTGTTGTATTCATTCAGGGATAAAAAGGTAGGTTGTTTAAAATCGCTGTGATATGTCGCTTCTGTTTTAAGGCTGGCTCCCTGAAACAACGGCATAACCACATAGAGCAGATAGAAGAAAATCAGTACGATGGCCAGGATGACTGAAATACCACCCACTGCCACACCATATTTGGCAACACGATCTTTCACCTCACGCCATGCACGCCTGCGATTTGCCACTTTGGAACCGGGCGCAGGTAATACACTATCTTCGACTGTTTGTTCTTGCATCTAGCAATACCACTTCATTTATTTTTCAGCTTTATTTATTGCTAAACATACTGACTTAGAGTGTTTTTAGCGATAAATTTAGAAAAAACGCCCCGTAAAAACGAGGCGTCTTCCTGATCATGACAAATGCTGTTTTATTGCAGCTTTTGCAGTTCTTTTTCTACAACTGAGTCTGGAAGTGGAATATAGCCATCTTTAACGACTACTTTCTGACCCACTTTAGACAGAATCATTTTAATGAATTCACGATCAATCGGCGCTAATGGTTTGTTAGGCGCTTTGTTGATGTAAACGTATAAGTAACGTGAAAGCGGGTAAGAACCATTCGCTGCATTATCTAATGTTGCAGGAATCATTTTACCGCCTTCTTCTTTAGCTAAAGCAAGTGCTTTAACACCAGACGTTTTATAACCGATACCTGAGTAACCAATACCGTTAAGCGATTTTGTTACACCTTGAACAACAGATGCTGAACCTGGTTGCTCATTTACGCTGTTTTTGTAGTCACCTTTACATAAAGCGTGATCTTTAAAGTAACCATAAGTACCGGAAACAGAGTTACGACCGTACAGTTGGATGTTACCTAAATCCTGACCTAGCTGTTTCCAGTTAGTAATGTCTTCTGGGTAACCACAGGTGCGGGTTGCAGAGAAAATCGCATCCACTTGAGGAATGGTCAGACCATCAATTGGGTTGTCTTTGTGCACATAGACAGCCAAGGCATCGATAGCAACACGAATTGGGGTGGCTTTGTAACCATATTTCGCTTCAAATGCCGCGTCTTCTTTATCTTTCATTTTGCGGCTCATTGGACCAAAGTTAGAAGTACCTTCAGTCAATGCAGGTGGCGCAGTTGAAGAACCTGCAGCCTGAATTTGAATACTCACATTTGGGTATTCACGTTTGAACTCTTCAGCCCACATTGTCATCAAGTTAGCTAATGTGTCTGAACCAACACTCGATAAGCTGCCTGAAATACCGCTCACTTTTTCGTAGTCAGGTAAAGCAGGATCAATATCACCAGCGAATGTCAGCGGCGAGAAAGCCATCGTCATTGCAGCACCTAGCAGAGCAAGGTTTTTCTTGAACATAGTGTTCAACTCCCAAAAATTAAAAGAAAAAAGCAACGTTATTAACGTAAGCGCTAGGTAGTATGAGTTTAGCGTGTGACAAGGATATGAAAAATATATGACAAAGAGATGACAGAGACATTTTTTCTTTGTTTAACGGGCATTTATACCGGGATTTTCTCCACTGCTGCTGTCTCAGGAAAGCAACATTTAAAACTGCTACCTTTGCCTAACTCGCTAGTGATAATCAGTCTTGCGCCATGTCTTTGCAGCACGTGTTTAACGATCGCTAAGCCCAGCCCTGTGCCGCCAGCATCACTACTACGACCTTTATCAACACGGTAGAAACGTTCCGTCAGCCGATCTAAGTGATGAGCCGCTATACCTTCCCCTTCATCCGTTACTTCAATGCAGACGCCATCATCTGTTTCGCGCCAGCTGAGTGTGACCTTGCAACCCGCAGGAGTATATTTCACCGCATTGAATACCAGATTAGATATTGCACTTCGTACTTCACCCAAATCACAAATCAACCATTTATCTGTTTCCAGATTGAGACTGAACTGATGCTCATGGTAGTGCTCCAATGCCTTGGCATCCTCAATGATCGAATGCAGCAACTTGTCCACATCCGTTGGAATGCGACGTAATGATTTTTCTCCAGTCTCCAACTGAGATAAGACCAATAAATCCTTAATCATCAAATGCATACGTTCACTTTGCTGACGCATTGCTGGCAGAGCCATTTTCCACTGTTCCGGATCGGTATCTTCGGTAAACGCTTCCAGATAACCTCGTAAAACGGTTAGAGGTGTTTTTAGTTCATGCGAAACATTAGCAACAAAGTCACGACGCATACGCTGAAGTTTGATGGTCTGGGTAATATCACGGGCAATCAATAAGCGGCCCGAGCCCATGTAGTTCACCAGCTTGACTTCCAGCTGCACATCTTCATTCAGCGGTGATTTGACCGTCGTCGTGCCGCCGAGGTGGATATGATTTTCCAGTAAGTGCTGAAAAGCAGGTTCACGAATGAGATTATTGATCCTGACATTGTTATCCCGGGGCCAGCGTACGCCTAATAACTCTCGAGCGGCCTGATTTGCCCAATCCACTTCACCAAACTCACCCAAGACAACGATGCCATCCGGTAAGGCGGCTGTTGCTGATTGAAAGCGTTTAAGGTATCCGGTTAGTTTTCTTTTCCGATTACTATTTTGTTGACGCATCTGCTCAATCTGACGACAGACATCATCAATGACCCCTTCCGCACTGGGCGAGCGACGTTTTTTGGGTTTTTGTAACCAATACCAGAGTTTGTACCAGTTATGCTGAAGCCACAAAGCATAGGCCAAAGTGGCAACAAACATAAACGCCATCATTTGACCAAATAACAGCCCGACAAAACCTGCCAGACTGACTAGTGTCAGTAGCCGCCAATTATCCCATTGCATATTTCAGTTCGCTTAATCGACTGAAAAACGGTATCCAACACCTCGAACGGTCTGGATAAATTGATCATGGCCTGTTGGCTCAAGTGCTTTGCGCAAACGACGTATATGGACATCCACGGTACGTTCTTCAATGTACACGGTATCGCCCCAGACATAATCCAGTAACTGTGAGCGACCATATGCGCGTTCAGGATTTTTCATGAAAAAGTGTAATAAGCGAAACTCGGTAGGCCCTAATTCAACACGCACATCATCAACAGTGACACGATGACTTTTTGTATCCAGCACTAAATTGCCAAACTGGAGTTTCTGAGCATCTTCATTTTCTGGCGGCTGGCAGCGACGTAATACTGCTTTAATACGAGCGATAAGCTCAGGTGGTGAAAAAGGTTTATTGACGTAATCATCAGCCCCAACAGCAAGACCTTTGACCATGTCTTCGCTTTCACCTTTGGCAGTGAGCATGATGACGGGAATATTGGCCAGAAACTCGTTAGCACGCAGACGACGAATAAACTCAATGCCATCAATGCCAGGTAACATCCAGTCGAGTAAAATCATATCGGGTTGGTTATTTTTTAATAAGTCCAAACCAGATTCTGCATCACCAACCGACTCGCAGGTCAGACCGGCCTGTTTCAGGGTGAACGTCAACATATCCCTGATGGCGACATCATCTTCAACCACTAATACGCTTGTAGCCATAAATTCATCCCAGTATTTCTTCAATCATAGTCCAAGTATCTTACCTCTGAATTATGACAATTTCGTAACAACCGTGTTTTTATTACCATTGCAGGCTACTTTATAGACTATCTGAAAAATATAAAGCCACAATTTCCGCTGGAAAATGTGGCTTTATGACAGTTTTATGTCAAAACATATGCCGTTGTTTTAACTCATAATTCCCTTAATCATATAAAACAACGATGCAGCTAATACTGCGGCGGCAGGGACAGTGATTAACCAGGCTGTAACAATTTTTTTAACAATATCGCGTTTGACGTAAAGACTTTTCTTTTCTTTCTTCAATACTTTTTTGGCTTTTTTGAGCGTGTCTTTTTCACGGTCAATTGAGCTATATAACTGAGTGATGCGCTGGTAATCAGCCGCTGACTTTTGTTTTTTATCGAGCAACATATTCAGCTCACTGCGTAATGCGCTTAATAAACGTTTTTCTTCCTGAATTTCTTGTTTATCTCGCTCAATTTCTTGCTTGAGGCTACTCGACTTATCCATCCATTCTCGCAAGAAACCAACACCAAAAACACCGCCAATGGCAATATGCGTTGAGCTGACCGGCAACCCTAACTGGCTGGCGATAATGACCGTGATAGCGGCTGCCATCGCAATCGAAAATGCACGCATTTGATCCAGTTCAGTAATTTCACCCCCCACGGTGCGAATCAAACGGGGACCATAGAGGCCAAGTCCAAGCGCTATACCAAAGGCACCGACAGCCATTACCCAGAAGGGTATGCCCGCTTTGGCATTAATACCGCCAGTCATCACAGCATCATGGATCGCTGCCAGCGGCCCGATTGCATTAGCCACATCATTCGCCCCATGAGCAAAACTCAATAAAGCCGCAGCAAAAATTAATGGGATGGTAAACAGAATATTGATGCTTTCACGATCGTTTTTCAGCTTGGGCAAACGACGGCGCAATGAGGCTTTGACTAAAAAGAAGGAAATAAAAGCGACGATCAAACCAATAGTTGATGCTTGCAACATGCTTGGTTTATCGACGATGTCGACGGTGAACAACCAGTCATTGACCAAGGTTAAGAACTTCGGCCAGATGTGTTTCAGGCCTTTTAAGACCAGATAAGTTACAAAAGCCCATGCCATGATCGATACATACACCGGTACCCATTTCAGCGAGGCGGCTATTTTGTTTTCCTGAAAGATAATGGTTTTTTTGATGGCAAACAAGAAAGCGGCGGCCACCACACCACCAATCACTGGAGAAATTACCCATGAGCCCACTATGGCGCCCATCGTTCCCCAGTTCACAATCTTAAACCCTGCTGCGGCAATACCTGCTCCCATCACACCACCGACAATAGAATGCGTGGTTGAAACAGGTGCGCGAGCAAATGTCGCCATATTTAACCAGAGTGCAGCCGCTAGTAACGCGGCCATCATTGCCCAGATGAAAGTATCACTCTCCTGACCAAAGGCATTGATATCGATGATGCCATTTTTAATCGTGGAAACCACATCGCCACCAGCAATAATGGCGCCGCTGGCCTCAAAAATCATCGCGATGACAATGGCACCAGTCATTGTCAAAGCCTTGGAGCCCACCGCAGGCCCGACATTGTTGGCAACATCATTGGCACCGATATTCATTGCCATATAAGCGCCAAAGACAGTGGCTATTGCCAGAAAGAGATTATTGGGAACGCCGCCACTGGTAACAAAGCTGTAGCCGAGCACGGCCACCATAAAAAAAAGGGCCATGCCGATTCTGGTTAGTTCAGCATGACTCTTCTTATAGGCTTGTTTTTCAATTTTATGGATGTCTTTTATTTCCACGATGATTCCGTTAATAACTACCCAAAACGGCGCAATTATTACAGCAATGTGACATGAGGCATACCCCAGACAAGACCGATGTAACTATTGCCTGCTATGATTGTCTTGTTATACAACCTTCTGACAAGCATTTGAGACTGATGAAAAAATTTTTATTTTTTATATTACTGCTAACCGTTTTTAATGCACATGCGCGCAGCAGCCTGTTTGATGGTTTAGGTCTGGGCAGTGATGAAGAGGTCCCACCACTTGTCGAAGACGCTTTTCAATTCAGCGCAGAAGTCAATGATGCCAACAGCATTCTGGCACATTGGAAAGTACTCGATGGTAACTACCTGTACCAGAATAAAATTCAGTTTGAAGTGGTTGGTAATGACAACGTTAAGTTAGGCCAGATATCGCTACCCGCAGGCGAAAACAAGCAAGATGAAACCTTTGGTTTAGTGCAGGTTTATCATCATGATTTATCACTGATCATGCCCATTGAGCGCCCTGAAGGTCCAAGCACATTTACTCTCAAAGCACGCTTTCAGGGATGTTCAGAAAAATTTGGTATTTGTTATCCGCCTTCTGAGCAACAAGTTGATCTGGCTTTACCAGCCCTCAGCCAAGCCCCGCAACAAAAAGCGGATGATGCCAAACCCATTGCTAATCAACTCACCGAACAAGACCGTATCGCTCAGAAACTGGAACAGGAAAACCTAGGCCAAATCATTCTCGGCTTTATTGGATTGGGCCTGTTACTGGCATTTACCCCCTGTATCTTCCCGATGATTCCTATTTTATCCAGCATCATTGTCGGCGAAGGAGAACACATCACTACCCGCCGTGCTTTCACCTTGTCGCTTGTCTATGTTTTGGCGATGTCAGTGACATATACCATTGCCGGAGTGATCACGGGATTACTCGGTGAAAACTTACAAGCGATGTTTCAAAATCCATGGATAATCAGTGCATTCAGTGCCTTATTCGTTATTCTCGCTTTATCCATGTTCGGCTTATACGAGTTGCAACTGCCCCACACCGTTCAACACCGCCTACATCAACTCAGTCACAAGCAGCAAGGTGGCAAACTGATGGGAGTAGCGATGATGGGTTTACTGTCAGGCTTGATTGTTGGCCCTTGTCTGGCGCCACCGCTGGCGGGTACCTTAATTTTTATCGGCCAACATGCCGATCCCGTATTAGGCGGACTCGCTTTATTTGCGCTGAGTATAGGGATGGGTATACCTCTGCTTATCATTGGTACATCGGCTGGCAAACTGCTTCCTAAAGCCGGCAACTGGATGATGTTTATTAAATCGGTGTTTGGCGTCCTGCTATTAGGTCTGGCCATCTGGATGTTGGAACGCATCATCCCCGGTTGGCTGACGTTGATTCTTTGGGGCGGCTTATTAATTGTGACCGCCGTCTACCTTGGCGCATTTAATCATCTTGATATTGATGCCACGGATCTCAATAAACTTAGTAAAGGTGTCGGTTTAATACTCTTTATATACGGCGCAATGTTGATGATTGGTGGTGCGAGTGGCAGCCAAAATGTCTGGCAACCGCTTAAGGCGATGGCACTAAGCTCTGACAAGTCACTGGTGTCACAACACCTTACTTTTTCACGTATAAGCGATCTGAACGAACTGAATCGTCGACTGGCCAGCACAACACAACCGGTGATGCTGGATTTTTATGCCGACTGGTGTACCGAATGTAAAACGATGGAAAACACAACGTTTCAGGATCCTGAAGTCATTGCCGCAATGAAAAATTACACCTTGCTGCAACTGGATATGACGGAAAATACGCAAGTCCATCAGGATATGCTGAAATCACTGCGGGTATTTGGCCCTCCGACCATGTTGTTTTTCGATAAAACAGGCAAAGAACTAAAGCAACACCGGCTGGTTGGCTTTGTAAAAACCGATACCTTCTTGGATCACATTAAGCAGATTCAGCGCCAATAACAGAAAACTCCAGAAACCAGACTTTTCGGCGAAAATAGCAACAAAAAGCCGCTTTTTATTTCGATAAACTGGACATCATCAGTTTGCTGGTGCACAATTCCGCCTATTATCTTTGACCCGTAATTGAAGGATCGCAATGGCGAATATTGTTGTGCTTAACGGCCCCAATCTCAATCTGCTTGGGACACGCGAGCCTGAACATTATGGTGCTGACACGCTGGACAATGTTCAACAACGCCTGGATGCAATCGCAACAGATGCCTCACACCAACTCGATTTTTTTCAAACCAATGCAGAGCATCAATTAATTGAAAAAATTCATGCTGTCAGAGGTAAGGCTGATTTCATCATTATTAATCCGGCTGCATTCACACACACCAGTGTGGCATTACGAGATGCTTTATCCGCGGTCAAAATTCCTTTCATCGAAGTACATATTTCTAATATTCACGCACGCGAAACATTCCGCCATCACTCCTACCTGTCAGATATTGCAGTAGGCGTGATTTGTGGACTTGGCACCCAAGGCTACGAATTAGCTTTGGCATCTGCCATCAGACAACTCAACCCATAACGACTAAATATAAGGTTTTAGCATGGACATTCGTAAAATAAAAAAACTGATTGATTTGATCCAAGAATCTGACGTATCTGAAATTGAAATTTCAGAAGGTGAAGAATCAGTACGTATCAGTCGTAATCACCATTCTGCGGCTGTTTCTTACAGCGCTCCAGCACCTGCTCATTATGCTGCTCCAGCGGCAGCCCCTGCTCCAGCACCCGCAGTAGAAACAGCCAAAACGGTCAATGAAGCCAATGCTGTCCGCTCACCAATGGTGGGGACTTTCTATCGTTCATCATCACCTGAAGCCGCGCCATTTGTTGAAGTTGGCCAATCCGTATCTGCTGGTGATGTCATCTGCATCATCGAAGCGATGAAAATGTTCAACCAAATCGAAGCTGACCGTAGCGGAACAGTTAAAGCTATTCTGGTTGAAAACGGTGATCCTGTTGAATTTGACGAGCCGCTAGTCATTATCGAATAACAGTCACGCTGGCTATCTCAGCATAGCCATTGCTCACCCTGAATTGTGGATTAAAACCAAATTATGATCGATAAAATTGTTATTGCTAACCGAGGCGAGATTGCCTTGCGTATCTTGCGGGCATGTTGGGAGCTAGGCATCAAAACGGTTGCTGTTCACTCAACCGTAGACCGTGACTTAAAACACGTTTTGCTAGCTGATGAGACTGTTTGTATTGGCCCTGCCCCCTCTAGTGAAAGTTATCTCAACATCCCTGCACTTATCAGTGCTGCTGAAATTACAGATGCCACAGCAATTCACCCCGGTTATGGCTTTTTATCTGAAAATGCTGACTTTGCAGAACGTGTAGAAGAAAGTGGCTTTATTTTCATCGGTCCACGTGCTGATACCATCCGTCTGATGGGTGATAAGGTATCGGCAATTAAAGCGATGAAAGAAGCTGGTGTACCTTGTGTACCAGGCTCTGACGGCCCATTAGGTAATGATGATGAAACCAATTTACGTCTGGCACGTGAAATCGGCTATCCGATCATTATTAAAGCCGCCGGTGGTGGTGGTGGTCGTGGTATGCGCGAAGTTCACAGTGAAGCACACTTGCTGAACGCTATTGCCTTAACACGTAGTGAAGCAAAAGCAGCATTTGGTAATGGCATGGTTTATATGGAGAAATTCCTGGAAAATCCTCGCCATATTGAATTCCAGGTACTCGCCGATCAGCATGGCAATGCTATTCACTTAGGTGAACGCGACTGCTCTATGCAGCGTCGCCATCAAAAAGTTGTTGAGGAAGCTCCTGCTCCAGGCATCACCCCAGAAATGCGTGATCGTATGGGTAAAATCTGTGCGGAAGCTTGTGTGCGCATTGGTTACCGTGGTGCTGGTACCTTTGAGTTTCTCTATCAGGATGGTGAATTCTATTTCATCGAGATGAATACCCGTATTCAGGTAGAGCATCCGGTTACTGAACGTGTAACTGATGTTGATCTGCTGGTGCAACAAATACGCATTGCGGCTGGTGAACCACTATCTATTAAACAAGAAGATATTGTCATGCGTGGACATGCCATTGAATGCCGTATCAATGCTGAAGACCCTCGCACGTTTATGCCAAGCCCAGGACAAATTACGTCTTATCATGCACCAGGCGGTGCCGGTATCCGTATGGATTCTCACATTTATAGTGGCTACCGTGTACCACCAAATTACGATTCTCTGATCGGCAAACTGATTGCTTACGGTAAAACACGTGATATCGCGATTGCCCGTATGCAAACAGCCTTAAAAGAAATTGGTATTGAAGGCATTAAAACCAACGTTGAGCTGCAACGTGACATCATGGACGACACTCACTTCCAAACGGGTGGCACCAATATTCATTACCTTGAAAAGAAACTGGGCATGTAATCAACCATGGCCTGGATTCAATTTATTTGTAACACCACATCAGACAAGGCAGATGCCTTGTCTGATGCGTTTTCTGAGTGCGGTGCAGCGGCTGTCACATTTGAAGATGATGCCGATCAGCCTATTTACGAACCCGATTTGGGTACCACACCTTTGTGGACGGCAACACGCGTTGTTGCCTTATTTGATGCGGAAACCAATCCTGATGATGTCGACAAGATGTTATCAACGCTGGTAAACGATATGCCGCCATATCGTGTTGAAGCCGTTGAAGATAAAGACTGGGAAAGGGAATGGATGGATAACTTTCATCCTATCCAGTTTGGCGAGCGTTTATGGATATGTCCTAGCTGGCATACACCACCAGCACCTGATGCGGTCAATATTTTGCTCGATCCCGGTCTGGCATTCGGTACCGGTACCCACCCCACCACAGCCTTATGTCTGAACTGGTTAGACCAGGCAGATCTCAAAGGTAAATACGTGATTGATTATGGCTGCGGTAGTGGTATTTTGGCGATTGCTGCCGCCTTGCTGGGGGCTGAACGTGTTATTGGTGTCGATACCGATCCGCAGGCACTTGAAGCGACACGTGCCAATGCTGCACGTAATGGCGTCGAGATCGAAGCCTATTTGCCCGGTGACTGTCCGGATGAACCATGTGACCTATTATTGGCGAATATTCTGGCCGGCCCACTTCAAACCCTTGCGCCACGTTTTGCCAATCTGGCCAAACCCAGTGCGGAGCTGGTATTGTCAGGCATATTAGAGGTACAGGCTCAGGAAGTATCGGATAGCTATGCTGCATGGTTTGATATGCAAGCGCCTACCATCAAGGAAGATTGGACTCGATTAAACGGCACTCGTCATGCAAGGTAACACCCTCAGTATCGGGCCATACCGTTTGCCGAATAATTTATTTCTGGCGCCGATGGCAGGAGTGACGGATCGCCCATTCCGCCAGCTTTGTCGTCGACTTGGTGCGGGAATGGCGGTATCAGAAATGATTACCGCAAACAAAGCCTTATGGGCCAGCAAAAAATCTTTATTACGTGCCAACCATGCAGGTGAGCCAGAACCGCGTAGTGTACAGATTGCTGGTGCCGATCCCAAAATGATGGCTGAAGCAGCAAAACATAATGTCGATCAAGGTGCCCACATCATTGATATCAATATGGGCTGTCCTGCAAAAAAAGTCTGTAATGTGATGGCGGGTTCTGCTCTATTGCAGGATGAATCATTAGTGGCCAGCATCCTTGAATCAGTGGTAAATGCTGTCGATGTGCCTGTCACCCTGAAAATACGTACCGGTTGGGATAGAGATAATCGTAATGGTTTAATAATCGCCCGTATTGCCGAACAATCTGGCATACAAGCCTTAGCGATTCATGGCAGAACACGAGCGGATGCCTATAAAGGCGAAGCCGAATATGACACCATTGCAGAAATAAAAGCGGCTATTTCATCCATGCCAATTATTGCTAATGGCGATATAGATTCGCCATTAAAAGCAGCTGAAGTACTCAATAAAACTGGCGTTGATGGCTTAATGATTGGGCGTGCTGCCCAGGGTAACCCATGGATTTTTAGACAAATTATCCATTACCTTGAGCATGACAAACTGTTATCATCTCCTTCTGTTGCTGAAATTCGTCAAATCTTGATTGAACACCTGGAAAACCTGTACGATTTTTATGGTGATTTTTCTGGTGTCAGAATGGCGCGAAAACACATTGCCTGGTATAGCAAAGGCCTACGAAATGGTAATGCCTTCCGTCAGGAAATGAATTTGCTCGAATCACCGCAACAGCAGGTAGACTTTACACGTCAGTTTTTTGATCAACTACAAGAACAACAGGATATTCAAGCCGCATGACTCAACCGCTAGCCAAAGATTCAACTACATGCGCAGAGCTAGCTGTCGCCGCTGAGCAAACAGCGGCACCATTGAATGTGTGTGTGACGCGTGCACTGGCTGATTACTTCGAACAACTGGAAGGTCATCCTGCAGCCAACTTGTATGAAATGTTAATGACGGAAGTCGAAGTTCCCCTGCTCAAAGCCACCCTGGAACATACCAACGGCAACCAAAGTCGTGCAGCTGAAATTCTCGGTATTAACCGTGGAACATTACGTAAAAAGCTTAAGCAATACGGCTTATAAATCGAATTTTTTATCTCCTGGAAGTGATTTTCAATGAATCAAATCAAACGTGCTCTATTGAGCGTATCAGACAAAACTGGTGTGCTTGAATTAGCCCAGCAATTAAACAAGCTCGGTGTAGAACTGTTATCCACTGGCGGTACAGCCAAATTATTAGCCGAAGCAGGCTTACCAGTAAAAGAAGTCTCCTCACATACTGGCTTCCCAGAAATGATGGATGGCCGTATCAAAACATTACACCCCAAAATTCATGGTGGTTTATTAGGTCGTCGTGGTACCGATGACGCCATTATGGCTGAGCATGATATTGCTCCGATTGATCTGGTAGTCGTTAACCTTTATCCCTTTGAAGCCACGATTGCACGTGATGACTGCACCTTGCCGATGGCTATTGAGAATATTGATATTGGTGGCCCCACCATGCTGCGTGCTGCGGCCAAAAATCATGCGGATGTCACTGTGTTGATTGATCCTGCTGACTACGCCAACGTTGTAGCACAAATCGAAGCCAATGGCGGTGTCGATGATGCCACCCGTTTTGATTTAGCAGTAAAAACATTTGAACATACAGCACATTATGACGGTGCTATCGCCAACTATCTGGGCAAATTAACCGGTGAAGAAAAAGCCTCTTTCTCACGTACATTTAATAGCCAGTTCGTGAAAAAACAAGACATGCGTTACGGTGAAAATCCTCACCAAAATGCCGCTTTCTATACCGAAGCGAATCCTGCCTCTGGCACCATCAGTGCTGCCAAGCAATTGCAGGGTAAAGAACTGTCATATAACAATATTGCCGATACAGATGCCGCGCTGGAATGTGTGAAAGCGTTCCCTGAAGCGCCTGCCTGTGTGATTGTTAAACATGCCAACCCGTGTGGTGTGGCTGTCGCAGATAGCTTGCTCAAGGCATATGACTTAGCTTACGAAACCGATCCAACCTCGGCCTTTGGCGGTATTATCGCCTTTAATCGTCCATTAGATGCTGAGACAGCAAAAGCCATTATTGATCGCCAGTTTGTCGAAGTCATTATCGCACCATCAATCAGTGAAGAAGCCCAGGCAATCGTCGCTCAAAAAGCCAATGTGCGTTTATTGGCCTGTGGCGAGTTTGAAAACAATGCTGCAACTGGACTGGATTACAAACGTGTTAACGGTGGTTTATTAGTTCAGGACCGTGATGAAGCACTGGTGCAAAAAGCCGATCTGAAAGTGGTCACTGAAATAGCCCCATCTGAAGAACAAATGGCTGACTTATTATTTGCCTGGCGTGTCGCTAAGTTTGTGAAATCAAACGCCATTGTGTATGTCAAAAATCAACAGACTGTTGGTATTGGTGCCGGACAGATGAGCCGTGTTGTGAGTAGTCGAATTGCGGGTATTAAAGCTGAAGATGCGGGTTTAACGGTACCAGGTGCCGTGATGGCTTCTGATGCCTTTTTCCCATTCCGAGATGGCCTGGATGCGGCAGCAGCGGCAGGTATTAAAGCTGTTATTCAACCAGGCGGCTCTATGCGTGATGATGAAGTTATCGCGGCAGCAAATGAGCATGGTATTGCCATGGTCTTTACTGGCATGCGTCACTTCAGACATTAAATAACCGCGGATTGTTTGTGGATCGCGTTGAGGCTTATCGTTTATTCCAATCGCTAAATTGTCAGCGCTTTCAACACTTAATTGAAATGGCGCCTACTCGTCAGGCGTTAATTTTTCAATTATTACCCCTTTTCTTACATATCAATGCCAAGCTGCTGCCGGGTTATATCAGTGATGATGTGCCGGCTGGCTTGCTTGATTATCGCCCGTCACAGGACACGATAAACAAAGCACAACAACTGAATCGCAGCTTCAGTCATCGTGTACGCGCTTTACGTCGTTATCCCTTGCGCGGTCTTTATCTTATCAACCCTCACCATCATTACAGCTACTCCGATAAAACGGAATTTGAGTTATGGGTACTCTGTTCTGATCTTGTCGATATTGAACAGCGCCAGCAACTGCAATTAAAGTTAGATGCCATCACCGCTTGGTGCGAAGAAAATGGGCTATGGCTGAAAACACAGTTACTCACCGAAAAGGCATTAGCAGATAACACTGCCTTATCTGAAGGGCAAAAAGAACAGTTTTATACACAAGGTATTGTTCTGGCAGGTGCTGACCCTTATTGGTGGCTGATAAGCCATGAAGAAGCGACAGATCATCAAGCCATTGTTGATGAGTTCAAATCACAGGCTAAATTTAAACAATACAATCTGGTGGATTTTGGTCCGGTCAAGGTTGTTGATCAAAGTGCCCTGTTTGAAACGACTTATGCCGTAGGCAAAGACGTTCTGTTAGACGGACATGTCTCACTTGATCTGCTCTATCTGCCTCTTCTATTACAAAAGGTGACGTCTTTTCCATTACTGTCGTCTGTTTTAAAACAAGCTATTTATCGCGGTGAGTCTCGCTTTTCCGCTCTGGAGAACCAGGCATTAAAACTCTCCATTATTGAATCACACACTGAAGAATCATTAATCAATATCGCCAGAGAAGTATTCTATAAGGAAAGTCAGGAAGCACTTTCTGTTCAGCTAAACCAAGCTCAGCATCCATGGCGCAGAGAATTTGTAAAACAGCTGACAACGTTGTGGGGATGGTCTGAAATCCAATTACAAACATTGGATAATCGCCACTCCAATATCAAACAAAACCAACTTTGGTTTACTAGATTAGCCCCAGTTATTCAGTCTTTATTAGAAAAGCTCGAGTTTTATTGTAAAAAACATCAACTGGATACCCGCCATGAGATAACTTATCTCAAGCAGTTATACCGTTTGCGTTTTCAACCGCAGGGAAATCAGATTCCCTCACTGCCACTATCATTTCGCCCTGAACTTAATGAAAGCCGTTTGTATTTATACAGATTCAAGGATCAACAAGACTGGCTGGTCAGTCAGGTGCCGCTTGCAGATAATGCAAAATCGGGCTTATACCAACATTCGCAACTCATCGATGTTTTAAGCTGGGCGATCAATCATCATCTGTTAGCAAAAACCAACTGGCTGAGTGTGACAGACCAACACCAGAAGTACACAACATCATCTGTCATAGAGCTCAGTCATTACATTATCAACCAGGGTCTGGGCCTGCTTGATATCCCGAAGCAACAAGCAGACATCACAACAACGGAAACCATTGTTCAGGTTTTGGTATTCCCTAATCTGGAGCAGCAGCCCAGCAATAAACTTTCTCAACAGGGTTTACAACTCGCCAGCAAGCAAAATGATCCGCTCAATTACAGCTCCTTTAAAGAAAGTCTGGTATTAACGATCGATTGCTTGTTTATCTCCAGCCATGGTCAGATTTACAGTACGTTTTATCAGGGTCAGACGGCTGTGCTGGAGATGCTCACCAGTCTGCTACTTTGGCAGCCAGCAGCTCCTCCCAGAGTGAATAGCTGGTGTACAACGCCAGGATTTGAAAAATCAATAAACCATCGCTTTGAAACGTTAATACCGCAAGTTTGCCAGCTTTATCAAACTCATTCACAACGTGGAAAATTTTTGATTAATCTGGCCGATCGTCCTTATCAACTTCAATGGCATGATGGGCAAGTTGAATATGTAAGACGGCCGATGTCACAAACCATCTGGCAACACCTTGCTGACAATACAAACACTTTCACAGCGCAGGCGCTGGATAGCTATCTTGATAAAGACCAACTACTGAATACCCTATTGAGCTATCAGACAGCTGAGCAAGTAAGTATTTTTCTTTATCTCGAGAAAAATACCGTGGTGTATTATCTTATTGATGAATATGCCAATCTTGTCCGCCAGCAAGTTCAGCATCTCAGTGAGTCGACCCTGATGGGGCACCTTCAAATGTTTCTGTCACACATTAAGGCATGCAATAAACTTAAACATATCCGCTTTTATTTGCTCAGCCATCACCAGCAGGGCTGGAAAATCAATGCGATTGCCCGACAGAACTCAACACAAACTTTTCTACCTGTTCAGGTGACCATGGAGAGTCCGGCACTGGATGCAGCCTGCACCATTATGTGTGGTAAAAAATGGTTTGAAGGCCGTGCTGATGATACAAGCTTATTTGCTCAAGTCCATCAGCTTATTCATTCCTTACGACAAAATAACCAGACATATCCGCTTTATATCAATCAACTACAATTTACTGATAATCACGCTTACCCAACGGCTATATATATTCAGCAAAAGAACCGTTTGGAACAACTTTTCAACCAACAATAATCGATACGGGCTTTCTCTTTGGCCTGTGCTCTTTTATTATGTTGGTCTTTCATTATCGGACGACAGAGTAAGTTATGATCAAAGTCGGCATTGTTGGTGGCACCGGATATACAGGTGTCGAACTATTAAGATTACTTGCTAATCACCCTGAGGTCTCACTGGAAGTTATCACCTCCCGAAGTGAATCAGGCATGCCCGTCAGCGATCTTTTTCCAAACTTGCGTGGTCATGTAAATATCGCCTTTTCAGAGCCAGATCCCGACATTCTTGCTCAATGTGATGTGGTTTTCTTCGCCACCCCTCATACCGTGGCGATGGCATTAGTACCTGAATTGATTAAACGTAATACACGGGTTATCGATCTTTCTGCTGACTTCAGGCTCAAAGACCTTGCTGTCTGGGAGCAGTGGTACAACACCCAGCATACTTGTCCTGAGTTATTTGAACATGCCGTTTATGGTTTACCGGAACTGAATCGCGACAAGATCAAAGACGCACAGTTAGTTGCTGTACCGGGCTGTTATCCAACAGCCACAGAACTGGGCTTTTTGCCATTATTGGAAGCAGGATTAATTGATCCCCTGCACTTAATTGCGGATGCAAAAACTGGCGTCAGTGGTGCTGGCAGAAAAGCGGCCATCCCCATGCTGATGGCAGAAACCAGTGGCAGCTTTAAAGCCTATGGCGTGAGTGGTCATCGCCACTTGCCTGAAATCCGTGAAGTCTTATCCCAGCATTGCCAGCAAGAAGTGGATTTAACCTTTATTCCGCACTTGGCTCCTATGGTCAGAGGCATTCATGCGACCTTATATGGTCGACTCACCACGCACGATGTGAACTTACAAAAAGTGTTTGAAGAGCGTTATGCTAACGAGCCTTTTGTGGATGTGATGCCGATCGGCTCCATGCCAGAAACACGTAGCGTTCAGGGTAGTAATATCTGCCGAATCGCAGTACACCAACCTCAAAACAGTGATACGGTGGTTGTTCTTTCTGTTATTGATAATTTGGTCAAAGGCGCTTCAGGCCAGGCTATCCATAATATGAATATCATGTTTGGCCTCGATGAAAAAACAGGGATTAATGTAATTGCGATGATGCCCTGATGATTGATAAACCGTATGTAATCCAAACCAGACGACCGTTTAGAACCTTTTTGCTACTGCTGATAACACTCACAGTATCAACTTCGATTGTCTGGTATTGGACCACCCAATGGCAAAGTGAACAAAACAAACACCTTGCTGAACTAACAAAACAGAACAAAATTCTTCAGGAAGAAAACAAGAAGTTACTTGAGCAAAATAAACTTCTGTCCTCGCAGGTAAATGATATTTCGCGAATGCAGGCGATGCAGGATGCCACCGACTCTCAGTTACAATCGAATCTAGAAAGATTGCAGGATCAAGTCATTGAGCTGAACAAAGAACTATTGTTCTATCAGAATATTACCCAGGGTAATGCCAGTAGTGAACTTCAGATACGAGAGCTTCATCTCAGAGCCAATCCAGATAATCTATCGCAGTATTTCTATCGGATTGTTATTACTCAAGGTAAAAAAATCTCAAAAGCAATCAAAGGTGATGTATTGGTGACATTGAATTTTGCCGATGATAAAACCAAACCTCGGCTGGCCAATAAACACAGTTTGAAACTAAAACATGTGCAAGTGCTTGAAGGTGTATTCAGCATCGAAGAGAATGAACAACCGAAAAGCATTGATATCGAATTAAAACAAAATAAAAAAGTCTTAACTAAACGTACTTTTCAGTGGGAAGTGTCCACTACCCTGCCATAAATGAGGTTCATCATGTTCAAAAAAGATAAACCAAAAAAGAAAAAAACAACGACCCGCATAGATACATTAATTGGTCGTGATACACACCTAAAAGGCGATATCAACTTCAGTGGTGGTTTACGTATCGATGGCAGCATTCAAGGAACTATTGTTGCCAATGATGATGGTTCCTTATTAACCCTGAGTGAACAAGGAAAAATTGATGGGGAAGTCCGTGTGCCTAATCTCATCATTAATGGTGAAATAAATGGTAATGTCTTCGCATCAGAACATGTGGAGCTTGCGCCAAAAGCACGTATCAATGGCAACCTTTATTACCGCATGATCGAGATGGCCATGGGAAGTGAAGTGAACGGTCACTTAATTCGCTCTCAGGACGAAGAGGAAGATATACTCCATGTCGAGCATGAAGTCTTTGATGAAAAAGCGTCTTTCCACCTTGAGCAAAAAAGCTAAATCTTGACTATTTTAGTCAGAATTGGATAATGGCTATTAATTAACCATTTATTCGGAGTGATGACATGACAAGCGAAATGCCCAGCCCAATCATTTTTACCGAGGCGGCGGCAGCAAAAGTCAGCAATCTTATCGCTGAAGAAGGTAATGATCAGCTCAAGCTGCGAGTATTCATTACTGGAGGCGGTTGCTCAGGTTTCCAATATGGCTTTACCTTCGAAGAAGAAGTCAGTGATGGTGATACACAAGTAGAAAAAGGTGGTGTCACTTTATTGATTGATCCAGCAAGTTATCAATACTTGGTTGGTGCAGAGATTGATTACACGGATGGCATTGAAGGTTCTCAATTCGTCATTCGTAATCCAAATGCTACAACAACCTGTGGTTGCGGCTCCTCTTTCTCACCATAAGTAAAAACATATGACCTCAAAAAACCGGTGTTTCAACATCGGTTTTTTTTTGCCGTCATTTATTGTCTTTATTGCCTGTTAACGACGGGTTCATTATTCTGAAACGATACGGATAGAGGGTAGAAGATGATATCAAAATGGCAATGGTTATTAACTCAACTCACGCGCACATTGTGGTTGAGAGCCTCATTATTTGCAGTACTGGCTATTGTGACAGCATTAATTGCCATTCCCGCACAATCATTGATACACAGCCCTCTTCCATTTGAGATTGGTGCTGAGGCTGTTCGAGGCATCCTAAATATCCTCGCTTCGAGCATGCTTGCCGTCACGACGTTTTCTCTCAGTGTTATGGTCTCTGCTTATGCAGCAGCAAGCTCAAGTGCGACCCCAAGAGCAACCCAACTGGTCAGGCAAGACACCACGACCCAGAATGTACTTGCAACGTTCATCGGCTCTTTTTTGTTCAGTCTGGTCGGTATTATTGCCTTGAGCACCGATATCTATGGAGAAAATGGTCGTTTAATCCTGTTTACCGTGACTATCGGCGTTATCATCCTGATCGTTGTCACCATCTTGCGTTGGATAGAGCACCTATCTTTATTAGGTCGATTGAGTGAAACCACGAACCGTGTGGAAGAAGCTCTTACAGAAGCCATGAAACAACGTATTGACTATCCATGCCTTGGTGCAAAACGCTTAGACAAAGACAACCCACCCAAGAAAGGCAAAAACGCTGTTTATGTTAAGCACATTGGTTATATCGAGCATATTGATTTGGGTGGACTCAACCGCTGTGCCGAATCAAATGAAACTGAAATCTGTTTGTATATAGAGCCAGGTCACTTCGTTCATCCAGGTGAAGCTGTTGCTTATTATGACGGTGCTCAATCTGATACGATTGATGAAACTATCAATAAAGCACTTACCATCAATGACTTGAGATCATTTGATCAGGATCCTCGCTTTGGTTTCACTGTACTCGCTGAAATCGCCTCCCGCGCACTCTCTCCTGCCGTGAATGATCCGGGTACTGCCATTGATATTTTGAGTCGGGCAGTCAGAGTCCTATCACTATGGCAAGAGCATAAAAATCTTGATGATGCTGACGAGAGTATTGCCTACCCACATGTTCGTATGCCAGAAGTGAAGCTAGATAATCTTTTTGATGATATTTTTCTACCCATCAGCCGGGATGGGGCTAGCATGCTTGAGATTCATATACGACTGCAAAAATCATTACTAGCCTTAAAACAAATCTGTCCCGAATGCTTTGAGAGCTGTGTAGACAAACACTCTGAACTTGCTTATCAACGTGCTTTATTAAGCTTAAAGTTAGATGCAGATAAACAACGCTTGCAAGTATTACGAGACACGATCAAATCTTCATAATTTAAACATCTGTCACAAAAATACACTTTACTAAAATTTGTTTTACCCATAAAATGAATGAACGTTCATTCATTTTATGGGTAGAATTTCATGTGTGCATCCTCATGCAAGGATAAACATCAAGCTATCTTATCTGCGACCTTAAAGTTGTTAGCTGAGAAAGGTTTTCACGGTTTCTCAATTAAACAACTTTCAAATGAAGCTGGCGTTGCTGCAGGAACTATCTATCTTTATTTCAAAGATAAAGATGCACTTATTGCTGATTTACACAGTACGATTATTAGTGCCGTAGCTAAAGCCATATTTAAAAACAAGAATGGCGCATTACCAATAAAAGATCAGCATCGACAAATGTGTCTGAATTTATGGCAATTCTGTCTCGAAAATGAGTCTATTACGTTATGTAAGCCGCAGTTTGATCATTTACCAATGGATGTACTTCACCACTTATATGATGATACATGGTCACAATTGAAACCGATTGCAGAATTGTATGAACAAGGACGTCAGCAAGGCGTATTAAAGAACTTACCTGATGACGTATTAAGCGCTTTTAGTTTTGAACCTATTGTAAATCTGGCCGGTCAGCAGCTTCGACGTACTATCGATATTACAAATGATGACCTAAATACTATGTTGGAAGCATCATGGAGTGCTATATCAACATCAACAATTGAGACTCAATAATGGAGTTATTCATGAAAATCTCACCTTCAATCTCACGTGTTATAGCACTATCGGCTTTATTGATATTAACCGCATGTCAATCGGATGAGCAGCAACAAGGTGCTCAACAACAGGAGAGTCATGTTGATGTTGTCACTCTCGCCCCACAAAAGGTCACATTACGTAGTTCATTACCAGCTCGCACTACCGCCTTTAGGCAAGCAGAAGTTCGCCCACAGGTGAATGGTATTATCGAGAAACGCCTATTTGAAGAAGGCGCTCAGGTGAAAGAAGGCCAACAATTATATCAAATTGATGCCGCTTTATATGAAGCTGAAGTAGCCAATGCCAAAGCACAATTAATGCGTGCCAAAGCGGCTCTCCAGACAGCTAAATCGAAAGAAGCCAGATATAAAAATCTGCTCGCTGATAATGCCATCAGTCAACAAGATTATGATGATGCCTTAGCAACTTATCAGCAAACAGAAGCTGATATCAAAGTTCAAGAAGCCACATTAAAAACGGCCGAAACCAACTTAAACTACACGCATGTCTATGCACCTATTTCTGGGCAAATTGGTAAATCAAACTTCACAGAAGGTGCATTAGTGACAGCCCAGCAAGCAGCGGTGCTAACTACAATCTATCAACTTGACCCTATATACATTGATGTATCACAACCATCGAAACAACTACTGGATTTACGTAAACGTATTATTGCCCGTCAAATCAACAAGGAAAAGGCTCCGAAGGTCACTATAACACTGGAAGATGGAACGGCTTACTCTGAAACAGGCACCTTGCAGTTCGCTGAGGCTAATGTGGATCCAACAACGGGTGATGTGGTGTTGAGAGCCATTATGCCAAACCCAGATAATCTGCTGTTACCCGGCATGTTCGTCAAAGCGACAATTGAGGAAGGACAACTAGACAACGTCATTTTAGCCCCACAAAAAGGGATCACTTTTGATCGTGAAGGCAATGCCACAGCTTTAGTTGTTAACAAAGAAAATAAAGTGGAGTTACGTCAACTAGAACTTGATCAGGCTGTTAATGACAACTGGATTGTTAAATCAGGGCTTAATGCTGGTGATCAAATCATTGTTGAGGGTCTGCAAAAAGTCGCACCAGAAGCATCAGTTAAGATTGATAACAATACATTACAAACAGCGGATAGTGGAGCGTAACCATGGCTAGATTTTTTATTGATCGCCCTGTTTTTGCCTGGGTTATCTCCATTATCATCATGTTGGCGGGGATAATTTCCATTTTTCAATTACCGATATCCCAGTATCCGACGGTAGCTCCACCCTCAGTAGAAATCAGTACAACCTATCCTGGCGCTTCTGCAAAAACGGTTGAGGATACGGTTATTCAGGTTATCGAACAAAACCTAACGGGGATTGATAATGTACTTTATATGTCTGGTACCAGTGATTCCTCTGGTGCTGGCTCGTTAACGGTCACCTTTAATGCAGGTACTGATGCCGATATTGCCCAGGTACAAGTACAGAACAAACTACAATCTGCCATGCCTTTGCTACCTCAAGCAGTTCAGAATCAGGGCATAGAAGTTACCAAGTCCAGTGCGGCGTTTTTAATGGTGCTTGGCTTTTACTCTGATAATGGTAGTCTGGACAAATATGACATTGCTGACTATGTCTCGGCCAATATCAAAGATCCCTTAAGCCGTATAAATGGTGTAGGTCAAATCCAAGTATTTGGCTCGCAATACGCCATGCGTATCTGGCTCAATCCAGATAAATTAGCACATTACAAATTGACCACAGCTGATGTAACCAGTGCCATTAGTGCACAGAACGTGCAAATTGCTGCCGGTGAACTCGGAGGAGCACCCGCTGTTAAAGGTCAAGAATTTAATGCCAGTATTATCGTACAGACCCAGCTGGAAACACCGGAAGAGTTCGGCCAAATCATCTTACGTGTGAATGAAGATGGTTCACGCATCAAACTGTCTGATGTGGCTCGTATTGAATTAGGTGGTGAGAATTACCAATTTGAAACGGAATACAATAGACAACCGGCTGCTGGTATCGGTATTAATTTAGCTTCAGGCGCCAATGCACTGGAAACAGCCAAAAAAATTCGTGAGCGTATCGACGAGTTATCACCTTATTTTCCAGAAAGCCTGAAAGTCGTTTATCCATACGATACGACACCTTCGGTCAGAATCTCGATAGAAAACGTTATTCACACCTTAATTGAGGCGATCGTTTTAGTGTTCCTGGTCATGTATTTATTCTTACAGAATATCCGGGCCACATTGATTCCAACCATCGCCGTGCCGATTGTATTATTAGGGACGTTCGGTGTGCTGTTCGCTTTCGGCTTTAGTATCAATACACTGACGATGTTTGCCATGGTGCTGGCGATAGGTTTGCTGGTTGATGATGCGATCGTGGTGGTTGAAAACGTGGAGCGGGTCATGCATGAAGATGGGCTCTCCCCTAGGGAGGCCACCCGCAAATCAATGGATCAGATTACTAGTGCGCTCGTGGGCATCGTTCTGGTACTTTCAGCCGTATTTATTCCTATGGCCTTTTTTGGTGGCTCAACGGGCGTAATTTACCGACAATTCTCGGTAGCCATCGTCTCTGCTATGGCCTTATCGGTTCTGGTTGCCCTGACATTGACCCCCGCCCTATGTGCAACATTGCTCAGAGCAGGCGATGATGAACACAATGATAAAAAAGGCTTCTTCGGCTGGTTTAACCGTAATTTCAACAGAGCAACGAATAAATACCAAAGCTCTGTCGGCCATATGATTCACCGTACTGGCAGATATATGCTTATTTATTTATTGATTGTGGGCGTATTGGCGGTTTTATTCACTAAACTTCCCACCTCTTTCTTGCCAGAAGAAGATCAGGGCACCATGTTTACTTTGATGACATTGCCTGCCAATGCCTCAAAACAACGTTCTGCTGAGGTGATGAATAAAATAGAAGATTATTATCTTGATCAAGAGAAAGAGAGTGTCAACTCAGTCTTCTCTATCATCGGCTTCAGCTTTGCTGGTCGTGGTCAAAATAATGGTATGGCCTTTACCGATATGAAACCTTGGGATGAAAGACCTGGTCAGGAGTTAAGCGTACAAGGTGTTGCCGGACGTGCATTCCAATATTTTTCATCCATCAAGAATGCCATGATATTCCCTATCATCCCTCCTCCCATTACTGAACTCGGTAATGCCAGCGGCTTTGATTTACAGCTCAAAGATGTGGGTGGACAAGGTCATGCTGCATTGATGAATGCTAGAAATCAATTACTGGGTATGGCTGCTCAAGATCCAAGGTTAACGGGTGTGAGACCCAATGGTCAGGAAGATACGCCTCAATTTAAAATCGATGTGGATCATACAAAAGCAGCGGCTTTTGGGGTGGACTTAAACCAAATTAATCAGACCTTTAACACAGCTTGGGCATCCACCTATGTCAATGATTTTATTGATAATGGTCGGGTCAAGAAAGTCTACGTGCAAGGCGATGCGCCATATCGTATGATGCCGGAAGATGTATCAAAATGGTATGTCCGTAATAATGATAATGAGATGGTGTCACTGGGTTCTCTGTCAGAAGGACGCTGGATTTATGGTTCACCACGACTTGAACGCTATAACGGTGTCTCATCAGTGAACATTCAGGGTGAAGGTGCGCCTGGTGTCAGTTCTGGTGACGCGATGAAAGCCATGGAAGAGTTAGTAGCTAAACTACCTCCAGGTTTTTCTTATGAATGGACAGGTCAATCTTATCAAGAACGTGAGTCTGGCGATCAGGCACCACTACTCTATGCTATCTCTATCATGGTAGTGTTCCTGTGTCTGGCAGCACTATATGAAAGCTGGTCAGTGCCTTTCTCCGTTTTAATGGTTATACCTTTGGGTATTATCGGGGCTGTCTTGTTTACCATGGCCCGTGGATTATCGAATGACGTGTATTTCCAGGTAGGCCTATTAACGACTATTGGTCTGGCATCAAAAAATGCCATCTTAATTGTTGAGTTTGCTAAATCACTTTATGAAGATGGTATGTCGCTAATTGATGCCACCATGGAAGCGGTCAGAATGCGTCTTCGCCCTATCATCATGACATCACTTGCCTTTATGCTTGGCGTATTACCTCTGATGGTAGCTACGGGGGCTGGCTCTGGCAGTCAAAATGCCATTGGTACAGGTGTTTTTGGTGGTGTTTTCACTGCTACCGCATTAGCCATATTCTTTATACCCGTCTTCTTTGTTGTGGTATTTAGTTTGCGTGAAAAAGTGACTAAAAAATCATCACATAATGAAGTTAAAAAGGCCTGATTATGATAAAACCTCTTAAACTATCTGTTGCTATAACGGCGATATTAACGATATCAGCATGTTCTTTGATGCCAGATTATCAAAGACCTGAGCCGAATATTGCCATTGCTAATCAATCAGTCGAGAGTTCAACCGATGTGGCTGAACTCGGCTGGAAAGATTTTTATCTTGATCCGAAATTGGATCAATTGATCAGCATTGCGTTAGCCAATAACCAGGATCTTAGAGTTTCATCGCTGACGGTCGAACAATTACGTGAACAATTTCGTATTCAAAAAGCCGCCAAATTACCCACTGTTAATGCAGAAGGCTCGGTGACACGTCAACGCACCCCAGAGTCATTAACTGGTACAGGCCGAAGTGGCATTACTGATACTTATAGTGTTGGGCTAGGTGTATCTGCTTGGGAACTCGATTTCTTTGGACGAATAGATAGCCTGTCAGAGTCTGCATTACAACAGTTCCTGGCTTCTAAATCATCACGCGACAGCATGCAACTGACCCTGATTGCCCAAGTAGCTGATGCCTGGTTTAGTTGGTTAGCGAGTGATGCACAACATCAATTATCATCAGAAACACGGGAAGCACGTGCTGAAAGTTATCAACTGATTGAAAAACGCTTCAAAAGTGGCTTAGCTTCTGAACTGGATGTCAGACAAGCCGAAACAGCTCTGCACGAAGCACGTGTTCTGGAAGCGCAATACCAGCAACAAGCAAATCAGAACTTCACCAACTTACAGCTCTTAGTGGGCCAAAGCTTGGATAAGGATGAATGGAAAAAAGACTGGTATCAAATAAAAACATTGCGTGATATTCCTGCTAATCTGACTTCTGATGTGTTGTTAAAACGTCCTGATGTGATGCAGGCTGAGTACAATATTAAGTCTGCCAATGCTGATATTGGTGCAGCCAGAGCCGCATTCTTCCCGCGTATCAGTCTGACCACCTCACTCGGTTTTGGCGGTACAAGCTTTGGTCAATTAGGGGAGGCATCAAGCCGTCAATGGTCTATCGCACCGCAATTTACCCTGCCATTACTTGATTGGGGTGTCAATCAAGCCAACCTGAATGTGGCAGAGTTACAAAAAGACATTAATATCGCTCAGTATCAACAAGTGATTCAGGAAGCATTTAAGGAAGTGCGTGATGAGATGGAAGCGCGTTATACCTTAGATGCACAATTGCAAGCACAGAATGATCTAACGGCATCCACCAAACGCAGTCTGGAATTAGCTCAATATCGTTTCAACGCTGGTATAGATAGTTACCTGGATGTATTGGATGCCCAGCGTAGTTCTATCAACAGTGAATTAAATCAGATTGATACCCGACTGCTCAGACTTCGTAATCAATTAACGCTATACAAAGCATTGGGTGGTGGCCTGTATGAAGAAACACCATCGCCTTCGCCACAACAGAAATAATTTTGTATCCGTCATCAGCTTAATTTAAGCTGACTTATATTTGTTGAAATTAAGGAGAGAAAAATGGATTTACAAGTGGGCGGCATATTAGGTCTGATTTGGTTAATCATTGTTATCTGGGCCATTATTAATGGTTGCCAATAGCCCTGCTGGTGGTGGCGCTAAGATATTATGGATACTTATCCTTCTGCTATTTCCTGTATTAGGTCTGCTGATTTGGTTCCTGCTTGGACCTAAAAGCTAGTCTAACCAGCCACGCAAAAAAAGGGGCTTAACGCCCCTTTTTTAATGCTTTCATTTAACCTAAGTGATCTTTTAGTAATTCTGGCTGACGTTCAGGCGTGAAAATTTCAATCCAGTAACCATCTGGATCCTGAATAAAGGCAATGCCTTTCATTTTGCCATCATTCGGTTTCTTCACAAACGGCACGCCAAATGATTCAAACCGCTCACATGCCGCATCAATATCCGGTACCGCAAAGCCGATATGACCAAAGCCACGAGGATCACTATTGCCATTGTGATAACTGACCTCATCATTATCTTCATCACCCCAGTTATGGGTCAGTTCCAACATCGCAGGCATAGCAAACGTTTGTTTTATACGTTCATCATTATCCGTTGAAATCATTTTCACTTGTTCGGGCGATAAAGCGGCCATAAAGTAAAGCGTGAACTTCATCTCTGGAAAATCAAACCGTTTAACTAAAGTCATACCCATCACTTCAGTGTAAAAAGCCAGAGTTCGTTTGGGATCTTTAATCCGGAACATGGTTTGATTAAATACAAAATCATGGGTGGCAGGATCATGCGTCTCGCTCAAGCCTTCAGCATTGTCAAAATGACGACTCATTGTTCTCTCCTTTATATAAAACAGATAGTGTTATGACCATTCTTATGATGATGGTTCACTTAGTATTAAAATAACGCTGACTTTCCTCTTTCACTACTTTCGAAAGCAGTAAAATACCAATAAGGTTAGGAATGGCCATCAAACCATTCATCAAATCAGAAAAGTCCCAGACAAATTTCAGCTCGCGGGTTGCGCCAACAATGACTGCAGCGACAAACACAATACGAAATACGATGATGGCTTTCTCACCCAATAAATATTCCAGTGCTTTTTCACCGTAATAGCTCCAACCTATTAAGGTGGAAAAGGCAAATAAAGCTGTGGCTATCGCAACAATATAAGTGCCGGTTGGTCCTAATGTTTCGGCAAAACTGATACTGGTTAAGATATTAGCTTTCACCCCGTCCTGCCAGGCCGTGGCCGTTAAGATCACCAACGCTGTTGCTGTACACACCACCAGGGTATCAATAAATGTCTGAGTCATAGACACCAGTGCTTGTTTCACCGGATCATTGGTCCGGGCCGCAGCGGCAGCAATTGGCGCAGAACCTAAGCCTGATTCATTAGAAAACACACCACGAGCGACACCATAGCGAATCGCCGCCGCCACTGCGGCACCAGCAAAGCCACCACCCGCCGCAATCGGGTTGAAGGCGTGCCAGAAAATTAAATGAAAGGCTGCCGGCACTTCGTCAATATTAATACCAATCACAATCAGCGCCGCCCCTAAATAGGCCGCAATCATAAAAGGCACTAACATCGAAGTGAATCGTCCGATTGAACGAATTCCGCCAATTAATACCAGCCCAGTTAAAACCATCAGTACAAAACCCGTTGTACTGGTTTCGATGCCAAATACCTGCTGTACGGCTGCAGCCGCAGAATTGGCCTGGGTCATATTACCAATACCAAACGCAGCACCGACCGTGAAAACAGCAAATAAACTGCCTAGCCACGGTAAACCAACACCTTTTGATATGTAATACATCGGGCCACCACGCATACCGTTTTCACCTTCTTCACGGTATTTCACCGCCAACATGGCTTCTGCATATTTGGTCGCCATGCCGACCAGCCCTGTCACCCACATCCAAAACACGGCGCCTGGGCCACCTAATGAAATCGCGGTCGCCACCCCAACAATATTGCCAATTCCGACCGTTGCAGCCAGCGCAGTGGTTAAAGCGGCAAAATGACTGATATCACCATCCGCTTTATCTTCTTTATGAAATACTAACTTGAGTGCATGGCCTAACGCCCGAAACTGAAGTCCCTTTAACATCAAGGTCAGATAAAGCCCGGTACCGACCAGTAAGATGAGCATTGGTGGTCCCCAGACCCAGCCGGATAAAACCGACACCCAGTGTGAAAGAAATTCCATGTATGCCTGACCTGTTAAAAGTTATTAATGCATTTGAAGTTAAGTGAGATACATGCTGCTGTCAAACTTTACGAACAACCACGCTTTCAGCACCATTAACCAGATCAAGACACTGTTTTAGCTTTGAGAATAGAAGCACCCGCATCTCTTGATAAACTCAATGTATCGGCAATTGAAATTAACGCCAAGACAGCAATGATCCAAAAGGCTAACTGGAAGTCCTCAGTCTGAGTTTCCACTAGTGTGGTTCCATGTAAAAACCACATGGAAAAAGCCAATACCAGAGCGGCAAAGGCGATGCCAATACCCCGACTCATCTGCTGCAGGACTGAAAATAGTGTGCTGGCATCACGCATTTGCTGTTCACCCACATCAGCAAAGCCAATAGTATTAAGTGCAGTGAAATGCATGGAGCGATTCATGCCACTAATAAATAACACCAGAACCATTAACCAATGTGGTGTATTGACTGTAAACATGGCCATAGCAACAAACCCAGCCGATACCATCAGTCCATTCGCTATCAGCACCCGGCGGAAACCAAAGGTATTCATAATCCAGGTGGTGGCAGGTTTCATGCACAAATTACCAACAAATAACCACAGTAATAAAATGCCAGCATCCACCGCTGACATGCCGAACCCGAGTTGGAACATCAACGGCAATAAGAAAGGCACAGATGCCACAGCTATTCGGAAAAACGAACCACCCACAGCGGTAATTCTGAAAGTTTTAATCGCTAAAGGCTTCAAACTAAATAATGGATATTGACTGCCAAGTAAGTGTTTAATTGATAACGCCAACAAAGCTAAACCAACCATGATTAAACTGAGACTGTATGCCACCTGCAGTCTGCCTGCACTCAAACATTCCACACCGGCCATAAAAATACCAAAGCCGGTTCCGGTCATTAAAAAACCACGGATATCAAAAGGTTCTCGTTGCATTACACGATGTGCCTGAGGCTGAATTAAGCAGTGCGTAACGATTAATATCAGTAAACCAATGGGTACATTAATCAGAAAAATCCAATGCCAGCTCCAGTGGGTTGCGATCCAGCCCCCCAAAAAAGGGCCTAATACCGGTCCGAATAAGGCTGGCCAGGTTAGAATAGCCACCGCTTTCACAATCTGATTTTTGGGTGTATCTCGCAATACCACTAGGCGGCCAACAGGCACCATCATCGCGCCACCAAAACCTTGTAAGACTCTGGCAGCTGTAAAGCTCATCAGCCCTGTACTCAAAGCACATAACACCGAGGAAATAATAAATATCAGTACCGCCAGCGAAAAGACCCGTCGCGCACCAAACCGATCAGCCGCCCAGCCGCTTAATGGCATAAACACCGTTAAGGCGACAAGATAAGCTGAGACCCCGACCGACAAATGTGCTGCCGCAATATCAAAATCCTTGGCAATAACAGGCAAAGCCGTTGCAATAATCGTGGCATCAAGCGTTTCCATAAAAAACGCCGCCGCCACTAATAAAGCAATCGCAATCCGTCTGTTTATCTCGATGGGTCCTAAATGCATTTTATGCCTGGTAGTTAAACAATATCATCTACTACGCCACCATCCACTCTCAGAGCAGCACCGCTGGTCGCTGATGCTTGCTCAGAACAGACATACACCACCATATTGGCGACTTCTTCCACTGATGCTGGCCGTTGTATGATTGAACTTGGTCTGGCCTCCATCACAAAATTTTTGCCGACTTCTTCATAAGACTTGCCTGTTTTTTCCACTTCATCGGCAATCATGGCTTTAAAACCATCAGAAAGGGTTGGCCCAGGCAAAACACTATTCACCGTCACGCCACTGCCAGCGACACGCTTTGCTAAACCTCGTGAAAGTGATAACTGAGCTGTTTTGGTGACACCATAATGAATCATATCGTCGGGAATATTACGTCCTGACTCTGACGAAATAAACACCACACGTCCCCATTGCTTCGCTTGCATGGCAGGCAGGTAGGCACGAGACAAACGCATACCTGACATCACATTGGTAGCCCAATAGGTATCCCAGGTTTGATCGTCAGTTTCAAAAAAATCGGCTGGGCCAAAGATGCCAGCGTTGTTTACTAAAATATCCACATCAGGCACTTTACTGACTAATTGTTGGCAACCCTCTGCGGTGGATAAATCTGCAGCGGCAGCGATGAGTTTTGCCTCAGGTAGTTGTGTTTTGATGCGTGCTATCGCCTTGTCAACGGTTTCCTGACTACGACCATTAATCACCACCTCGGCTCCCGACTCAGCTAAACCTGACGCAATGGCAAAACCAATGCCAGCCGTTGATGCTGTTACTAATGCTTTTTTTCCGGTGAAATCGATCTTCATCGTGTTCTCCTTAGTTATTTATCTGTTTATATTGTAGGCGACCACTAATATTGATTAAATAGAGAGAATGTAAATTCACTATTTCGAAATAGTTAACAATGAAACGTATTGATGATCTGCTGGGTTTAAGAGTCTTTGAAAGAGTTGTAACATTGGGTAGCCTGACAGCCGCCGCCCAAGAATTAGGCATCTCCCTCGCAGCAGCCAGTAAACGACTGACTAAGCTGGAGCAGTATCTGGATGTACAACTGATTCATCGTAGTACACGGCGATTATCTGTCAGTGATGAAGGACAAACCCTTTATGACTACGCACAACGCATTGTGGCTGAATTAGCACAAGCGGAAGAGGCGATCTTGCAAAAGTCAGAGCAACTCTCCGGCTCTTTAACCATTACCTCTCCCAACAGTTTTGGTCGACGCCACTTGGTCAAACTGATTGCCGAGTTTAAACGTCGACACCCTGACATTAGCATCCAGCTGCTGCTCAGTGACAGCATTCAAGATATGATTGCAGAAGGTATCGATGTCGCCATTCGTTATGGTGAACTGCCAGACTCAAGACTGGTTGCCCGTCGTTTACTGAATAATGAGCGTATCTTATGCGCCTCACCCGACTATCTTGCCCGATATGGCACGCCTAAGGCCTTAGAGGAACTGCACCAGCATCAATGTATTATTATCAGTCGTCATACTGAAATTAACTGGGCTTTCCCAAGCCACACCTTACATATCCAGCAAGCGATAAGTAGTAATGACGGTGAGGCTGCACATGTCATGGCATTACAAGGCATGGGTATCGTGCTGAAATCATACTGGGATGTGGCAGAAGACCTGATGGCAGGCAAATTAATTCAGGTCTTACCAGAGCAAGCCGTTATCAGTGCCCCCATCAATATCATTACCCTAAAAAATCAGCATCAACCCGCAAGAATCCGACTATTTATCGACTTTTTACTCAGTAGTTTGCAACCAATGCATATGCATAAAGAAAAAACCTGACCGCCCTCGTTGCCAACACCAAAACGGTTATCCTACGCTCATAGAACGGCGACGCCAGGCGCTCAAACGTTCTTGTAATCCGATAACAAACACATAGAAGGCCGGTACAAAAAACACAGCCAATATCGTACCGCTGAGCATGCCACCAAACACGCCTGTGCCAATGGCATGCTGGGTTTCAGCACTGGCGCCACTGGCAAGCATCAATGGAACGACACCAAGCGTGAAGGCCAGCGAAGTCATTAGAATGGGTCGCAGGCGCAGACATGCTGCTGTCACAGCGGCATCTATCAATGTGCGCCCTTCAGCATGTAACTGACGAGCAAACTCTACAATAAGGATAGCGTTCTTTGCTGACAAACCTATGATCGTTATCATGCCGACTTTGAAGAACACATCATTGGGCATGTCACGCAGTAGCACAGCCGCCACTGCCCCCAACAAACCTAACGGTACTACCAGCATCACCGATAGCGGAATCGACCAGCTCTCATACAATGCCGCCAATACCAGAAATACAACCAGGCCTGATAACAACATCAGCATCGGTGCTTGCGAGGCAGATTGCCGTTCCTGCAGTGACAGTCCTGACCAGGCTATCGCAAAACCTTTGGGTAACTGTGCGACTAAACGCTCCATCTCCACCATCGCTGCACCACTAGAAAAGCCGGGCGAAGCTTCCCCGGAAATACGTACAGCAGGAAAGCCCTGAAAACGAATCATCTGCTGCGGCGACTCGCCCCATACAGGCGTTACAACTTCTCGCAGTGGTACCATGCCACCATTCACATTACGCACTCGCAGGCCGAGTACATCATCCAATTGCATACGAGCATGGGCGTCAGCCTGTATGATAACTTGCTGCATACGTCCCGCATTGGGAAAGTCATTCACATACAGTGACCCCATCGCTGCCGATAAAGTACTGCTCACAGCAGTGAAGGACAGCCCCATTGCCTCAGCTTTTTGCCGATTGATATCCAAGCGAATGCTCTCGCCAGGTGCCAAGCCATCGGGATAGACATTGCTGACCACTTCGCTCTGTGCTGCCAATGCCAGAAGTTGTGCCTGTGCCTCCAACAAGGCCGCTTCACCTTGATGTGCCCGATCCTGTAAAAACAGGCTGAAACCAGAGGAAGTACCCAACTCGTCGATGGCCGGAGGCATCAGACTCATTACCGTTCCCTCGATATTATCAGCCATGGCCTGCTGTGCCAGATCCGCTTCCTCAGCTGCGGTAGCACCATTACGCTGGTCCCAGTCTTTAAGCATAGTGAAGGCCATAGCTGCGTTTGGACCTGAACCGGCAAAACTAAAGCCCAATACCACCAGATTGGCATCCAGAGCTGGACGTGAAGCAACGTGTGCCTCATAAGCCTTGACCACTTCCAGAGTGCGTTCACTGGTGGCACCTGTGGGTAACTGGATAGAGGTCATGAAATACCCCTGATCTTCCTCAGGCAGGAAAGATGAGGGTAACTGCTTGGCAGCGACGATAAGCACGACACAAAGCACAGCAAATAACGCCATCATCCGGCCAGTATGGCCAATCATGCTCGCCACCCGTGCACCATAGCCTGCTGTCAGACGCTCAAAGCTTCGGTTGAAAGCGCCAAAAAAACCAGGCTTGTGATGGTGCTCAACACTGACCGGGAGTAATAAAGTAGCGCAAAGAGCAGGCGTCAGAGTCAGAGCAAGAAACGCTGAGAACAAAATAGACACGGCCATCGACAGAGTGAATTGCTGGTAGATAATCCCCACTGAACCGCTGCCAAAAGCCATAGGGATAAACACAGCGGTTAACACCAGAGTGATACCAATCACTGCACCAGTGATCTCTTTCATCGCTCTTGAGGTTGCTTCCCTTGGCGACAGCCCTTTGGTCGCCATCAATCGCTCGACATTTTCAACCACCACGATGGCGTCATCAACGATAATACCAATGGCCAGCACCATGCCGAACATAGTGAGTGAATTGATCGAAAATCCGGCAAGCAGCATCACTGCGAAGGTGCCAAGTAACGCGATAGGCGCGACAATGGCAGGAATCAATGTGTAACGCAGGTTTTGCAGGAATAAGAGCATCACCAGGAACACCAGTGCCATAGCTTCAAACAAGGTGTAGATCACCTTCTCAATAGAAACTTTGACGAAAGGCGCCGTATCGAACGGCACTGAGTAGGCCATGCCAACAGGCAGACTCGGTGCAAGTTCGGCCAGACGCTCGCGTATCGCAGAAGCCGTCTGCACAGCGTTTGCGCCGGGTGATAATTGGATAGCCGCGCTGGTTGCCGCCACACCATTCTCACGATTAGAGAAACCGTACGACTGCGCGCCTAGCTCAACTCGCGCCACGTCACACAGTACCAGCTTCGCCCCATCAGCACTGGCACGCAGAACAATAGCAGCAAACTCCTTGGGGGTCGTCAGTTGTCCCTGTACAGTCAGTGGCACGGTCAGGCGTTGTCCCGGCAGTGCTGGCTCATCACCAATTCGTCCTGGCGCAATCTGTACATTCTGCTGCTCAATGGTCTGAGCCAGTTCATTCATTGTCAGACCATAAGCGTTAAGTTTATTCGGATCGACCCAAACGCGCATCGCCTGCTCGGCACCAAATAACTGCACACGCCCCACCCCTGCAATTCGACGTAATTCCTCGACAATATTCCGCGCCAGATAGTCGTTCAATGCGACTTCATCGAACTGACCGTCGGGTGAGGTCATACCGACCATCATCAAAAAACTGGAGGAGGCCGATTCAACCTGCAGGCCGCTCTGTCTTACAGTTTGGGGCAGTCGCGGTTCCACAGCTTTAATACGGTTTTGCACATCGACCTGGGCCAACTCCGCATTAGTACCGGGTTTAAATGTAGCGGTTATCTGTGCAGTACCAGAGGTATCTACCGATGACTCGAAGTACAGCAAATTTTTCACTCCTGACAATTCGCGCTCGATCAAGCTCACTACCGAATCATTAAGTGTCTGAAGTGTCGCGCCTGGATAAGTCGCATAAATGCTGACCGAGACCGGCGCTACAGAAGGATAGCGAGAGATAGGCAATTGCGGGATGGCAATAACGCCGATCAATACAATAAACAAGGCGATCACCCATGCAAATACTGGGCGGTTTATGAAAAACTGGGGCATGTTGACTTCTCCTGGCTCAGTGTAGCTGATGACTCTCAGCAGCAGATTGCCAAGGGTGTGTGACAACCTGTATAGCCGGACTCAGGCGCTCAATGCCCTCAATGACTACCGACTGACCAGCGCTTAGGCCGGAGATGACACGATAATCGCGTCCCACCAGCTCACCAAGCTCAACGGCGACCAGCTCTGCCTTATCATTTGCATCGACTATCCACACACTGGCTTGACCCGCCGTACGTGTCACTGCCTGCTGGGGGACACTCAGAGCATCCGCATAGTAAGCTTTGGCGATACGTGCTTGTACGTAAAGGCCGGGCAACAGATGATAGTCAGGGTTATCCACCAACACACGTAACAAGACATCGCCGGTACCAACATTTACCTCTGTGCCAGAAAACAAAATGTGCCCTTGTATACCGAGAGGTTTACCATCACTACTCAAAATCTCGGCCGCCAAGTTAGACCCTGCCGTGCCAGCCAGTTGACGCATCGTTTCCAACTCTGATGCTGGTAGACGGATGTCTACATATACTTGATTGATTTGTTGGATTCTGGCCAAAGGCGTGGCATCTGTTGGCGAAACTAATGCCCCCTCACTAACCAGTGCTTGGTCAATACAGCCATCAATAGGAGCCTCAACACTGGCGAATTGCAAATCCAGTTTACGTCGAGCCAGGGTAGCTTTAGCTTGAGCTACATTCGCTCTAGCCTGATTTCGCAATGAAACAGCATCATCATAAACTTGACGACTGACCCCGCCAGCCTCCGTCAGAGAGACGAGACGGTCTACCTCCAAACGTGCTCGTTCCAACACGGCTTCAGCATGCTGCAAAGCTGCCACTGCAATATCGACATCGACTTTAAATGGCGCTGGATTAATTTGAAACAGCACTGAGCCGGCTTTAATTTCAGCCCCCTCTTCAAACAGACGGTGTTGCAAGATACCACCAACTTGAGCGCGGATCTCAGCACTACGAATAGCAGTGACTCGGCCTGGCAAGTCTTCAGTAACTAATAACGTTCTGGCTTGTGGCGTCAACACTGATACCTTTACCGAATTGGGCGTTTCTGCAAGCTGCTGTGTTGAATCACAACCTGACAATACCAACACGGCAAGCCCTACTAAAACAATGCTTAGGTGCCACGGTTTGATGAACATAAACGACTCCTTGCTAAACGTATCTTTTGATAACGCCGCTCTATTAAACGCTAGATAAACAAGGCTGAATTATGACGAGCTGCTATTGCGAATTATTCGAGGCTTTATGGAGAAAGTATGGAGGGAGTGATACAGTTCAACAATTTAGTGTTGGAGCAATCCGTGTCCAGTCTTAATTCCCCTGTAAGCCCAACAAATTCGGCACTCGTATTGATTGCAGAGGATGAAACAGAGATTGCTGATATTCTTATTGCTTATCTACAGCGCAGTGGTCTACGTACTCAACATGCCGCTGATGGTCAACAAGCATTGGCCATGCATCAAACTCACAAGCCTGATCTATTGCTACTCGACGTACAGATGCCACATATGGACGGTTGGAATGTACTAAATGAAATTCGCTCTCATAGTGATACACCGGTCATCATGCTCACAGCACTTGATCAGGATATCGATAAGTTAATGGGCTTACGCCTGGGTGCAGATGACTATGTGGTGAAACCATTCAATCCAGCTGAAGTAGTCGCTCGTGTACAGGCAGTATTGCGACGCGTACAAAGCAGTACCCCGACCACGACTAAGATGCTGCGTGTTGGCAAGTTCCAAATCGACTTAGATAACCACGAGGCCAGCATCTACTGTAACGAGCAACAATTGACATTGGATCTCACCCTGACCGAATTCAAGCTTCTCGCCTGTCTGATGCGTTCACCAAAACGGGCTTTCAGCCGTGAAGAACTGTTGGTCAACTGTCTTCCTGAGGGTGATTCTCAGGAACGTACCGTAGATAGTCATATCAGCAAATTACGTAAAAAACTGGAGGCGCTTGATATTCACGGTGTGCCTGCCAGTGTCTGGGGAGTAGGTTATCGCTTTGGTGGTGAAACATGAAATCAGCATCGGGGTTACGTCGGCAAATCATCAAGTCGCTGGCCGTAATGACAATGGGCATCATTTTTCTGTCAGTGTTTGGCTCCTATGTGTTTTATGGTGTTGCCACGGCCTATATGCCTGGCAGCATATCCGAAACCTGGATGCCCTCCCAGGTGGAGATGATCTGGATCGTTTGTACAATCATCACTGCGCTGGGGATCGCTCTGTTCGTCGCCATTCGTTTGTCACGGCGTATTCTCACACCACTTAACTCTGTGGCATTCAGCTTACGTGAAGTCGCCCAGGGTAAACTTAACGCCCGTGCCAAAACCGACCAACATGCGATGGGAGAGACGGCACAACTGGTGCAAGACTTCAATGCTATGGCTGAACGCTTACAGTATATGACCCGGGAACGAGAATTCTGGAATGCTGCCATTGCTCATGAACTTCGTACACCGGTTACCATTCTTCGCGGTCGTTTACAGGGTTTGGCCGAAGGTGTCTTCACACCTAATAACGATATTTTCGAAGGATTACTTCGACAGGTCGAAGGACTCAACCGTCTGATAGAAGATTTACGAGTATTAAGTCTCAATGACAGTGGTCACTTAGAGTTACAGCTGGACGAGGTGATGCTGGCCGAAGAACTCAGCGTAGTAATAGAGAGTTTTACTTCAACACTGAACGCAAGAGGATTTACGCTAAAGCAGCGACTTGATCCCACACTAAAAGTTCGCTGTGATGTTATACGAATACGGCAGGCTTTGATGGCGCTGCTGGATAATGCCTGTCAACATGCCGATCCTGGTGCGCTGACAGTCCGCCTTAACAGTTCAGAGGACAGCTGTTATTTGAGCGTGGAAGATGAAGGCCCAGGTATTCCTGCAGAGGCCGCAACTGATGTGTTCGAGGCATTTCACCGTGTTGAACCTTCTCGCTCACGAAAAAGTGGCGGTAGTGGACTTGGTCTTGCCGTTGTTAAAGCGATAGTTGAGGCACATCGAGGGCATGCAATTTGCCAATCCACTAGCGCTGGAGGCACGATTTTCATTCTGTCATGGCCCATTCAGCTAGAGACAAAATGAAAAGTACTGATTAAAGATTTTTTCTATTTACTTACCAATACAAAAACTGGAGAAGATATGATCCAATAAGTCTTCAGTAGTAAATGTGCCGGTAATTTCACCTAGGACCTGCTGTGCAAGACGCAGCTCTTCAGCTAACAACTCACCAGCCCCCATGCCTGAGAGACAGTCATAACCATTGACGATAGACTGTCTGGCACGTGCTAAAGCATCCAGATGTCGACGGCGGGCAATAAACACGCCCTCTTCTTCCGGATGAAACCCTACCGCCTGATAAAGATGTTGTTGGAGTAACTCAAGCCCATCACCAGACTTCGCCGATAGATACAAAGTGGGATAGCCATTTTCTTCCGTCAAGCCTGTCTGATGACCACTTTTATCAATCTTATTACGGATAATAGTCAGTGGTTTATTCGCTGGTAGCTCTGCCAGAATCTTTTTATCCTGCTCGGTAAGCCCTTTACTATCATCAATCAACAATAAAATATGATCCGCCTGAGCGAGTTCATTTTGGGTACGGCGAATGCCTTCCAGCTCAACGATATCGTCTGTGGCATCATGCAAACCGGCGGTATCAGAAATACGTAAAGGTAGACCACCGAGGTGAATTTGTTCACGCAATACATCGCGTGTCGTGCCTGCCACATCAGTCACTATCGCTGCATCATGACCCGCTAGCTGATTGTGTAAACTTGATTTACCTGCATTGGGCTGTCCGGCCAACACCACGCTAATACCTTCGCGTAATAAGCGGCCTTGTTTGGCAGAACCGGTAATACCATCAAGAGTTTTTAATAAATCCTGTAATTGCACATCCACTTGCGCTTCAGCGAGAAAATCAATTTCTTCATCGCTGAAATCAATAGAGGCTTCGACATACATTCTCAGATGCGTCAGTTCTTGCAGAAAATCATTAATGCGATTGGAAAAATCGCCTTGCAGTGATCGCATCGCACTTCTTGCCGCCTGCTCTGTTGAGCTTTCAATTAAATCGGCAACAGCCTCAGCCTGGGCTAAGTCCATTTTATTATTGAGGAAGGCACGCTCAGAGAACTCACCAGGCCGAGCCATTCTGGCACCCAACTCAACAGCACGCTGACAAAGTCTGTCCATAACAAGCGGGCTGCCATGTCCCTGAAGTTCAACAACATCCTCGCCAGTAAATGAAGCCGGACCAGGAAAGTAAAGGGCAATGCCTTCATCTATAACGCCATTATCGGCATCACGAAAGTGAGTAAATTTGGCGTAACGCGGTGTCGGTAACTTTCCGCAAATCGATGTCACGATCTCAGCGCTTTTTTTACCAGAAATTCTGACGACACCCACACCACCGCGTCCGGGCGCGGTGGCTACTGCAACGATCGTATCCATCAGCGCAGCTTAGAGTGCATCCATCTTACGAGTGATATACCACTGCTGCGCAATCGACAACACGTTATTCACCACCCAGTACAACACCAGACCCGATGGGAAGAAGGCGAAGAAGACGGTAAACACCAGCGGGAAGAACTTCATCATCATTGCTTGTGCAGGATCTTGTGGTGCAGGGTTCAATGTTTGTTGGAACCACATTGAAATACCAAACAACACAGGCAAGATGAAGTAGGGGTCCATGGCTGTTAAGTCATTAATCCAAAGAATAAAATCAGCCTGACGCAGTTCAATACTTTCTACCAGAACCCAGTAGAAAGACAGGAATACTGGCATTTGCACCAGAATAGGTAAACAACCGCCTAATGGGTTAATTTTCTCAGTGCGATAAAGATCCATCATCGCCTGATTGAACTTCTGCTTGTCATCGCCATAACGTTCTTTCAGACTCGCCAGCTTTGGCGTTAACTTACGCATAGCCGCCATTGAGCGGTAGCTCGCGGCAGATAGTTTGAAGAAAACTAACTTGATCAATACCGTCAGTAGCACAATAGACCAACCCCAGTTGCCGGTCATTTTGTGTAACCATTCCATCACCCAAAATAAGGGTTCAGAAATAATAGTAAAGATGCCGTAATCAACCGTCAGTTGTAAGTTCTTAGCTACTTTTTCCAGACGTTCGGCTTTTTTCGGCCCCAGATACATTTCATAATCCGCATGACCTTCACTTCCAGCCGCAACAGAAATAGCTGGCATTCTGACACCGGCAGTGTAATTAGTGCCATTAAGAGAGCGTGCGTAGTAACCTTTTTCTTCATCATTTTGTTCAGGCACTATCGCCGCTACAAAATAATGCTCAATCATCGCTGCCCAGCCATCCTTCGCTTTCTGATCGAATGGTTTTTCATCCAAATCATCAAACTTCACTTTTTCATATTCATTACCTGTGTTTGAGAATACAGGTCCGCTATAGGTATAAATGAAGCGTGAACCACTGGATTGTTTTTGACGATTGAATTGTGCATACGGGTAAGCAGAAAATGCATCAGCGGTATTATTGATAATCTTGTAGTCAACATTCACCACATAGCTATCACGTTTGAATGTATAGGTTTTCACTACTGTCAGGCCGTTATCAGCTTGCCAGTAGAGCGGCACTTTAATTTCGTCCTGGCCATCTCTTAATTGATAGTTTTGCTGATCAGCTTTATAGATAGCGTAGTGTGTTGGCACATCCATATTCGAACGCAAGCCAGATTGTGAAACGAAATAAGCATCACTTTTATCACTCAAAAACTGCACCGGTGTATTGGGTTCTTCAGAGCTAACGGCATATTTCAATAAGGCCAGATTTTGAATATCACCACCTTGTGTGCTGATTTCAATATCCATCACATCCGTTGTTACATGGATTTTTTGTTTCGTCGCTGCAGACGATTGCGCCGATTCAGGCACATCAGGTAAGGCTTCAGCAGAAACCGAAGGCATATCTGGCAACGCTGCATCGTTTGCGGCCAACGAGCCATCATCGATCTGGGTCGAGGTCGTATTTTGTTCGGTTTGTTGAGGATGTACGTAATCTTTTTGCCATGCCTGCCATAACAATAATGACACGATGAGCAGACCAAAAATAAATAGGGTTCTGAGATTATCCATTACGATTCTTTGTTTTTAGTTCAGGTACAGGATCAAGTCCACCCTCATGCCAAGGGTGACAGCGGGATATTCGACGCAAACCAAGCCAAGTTCCTTTTACAGAACCATGACGTTCGATTGCTTCTATCATGTATTGTGAGCAGGTTGGCTGAAAACGACAATGCATGCCGATGAAAGGGCTCAGTAAAAGTCTATAACCTCGGACGAGGCTGATTAGGATTTTTGCCATTGCGCCACCACTGTTAACCAATGTCGCTCCAATGCTGCCCATATTTGAGTGCTATCTCGTTCTGTCACACCGGGGCGTGACAATACAACAATATCGATGTTTGATAAGGCGGATTGATTCTGTCGAAATGATTCGCGAATAATCCGCTTTAAGCGGTTGCGTTGATTGGCTAATTTCACGTGTTTTTTAGCTATCGCTAGTCCCAGTCGGGGATGTCCCACTGAGTTCTCAACCGTTAAAACCGTCAGGCCCCCACCACCAGTGCGTTTTCCTTGACGGAACACCCGAGAAAAGTCTCCCGGGCGATTCATTTTCATGGCTCGGCCGAATGTTGCCAAGTCATGCCCTCCCTGAAGGATGTCAGAGAAGATTATACTGACAGTCTTGCGCGACCTTTTGCACGACGTGCGTTAATAACGCGACGACCACCAACTGTTTTCATACGTGCGCGGAAACCGTGTGTGCGTTTGCGCTTCAGATTGCTAGGCTGAAAAGTTCTTTTCATTTCACCAACTCCAGAAATATTGATTGTTTTGCTGCCTGCGGTGCTAACAGCAGCAAAAACCGCCGAGGCAAAAGACACGGGATTATAAAGTTTTAAGGCATAACAAGTCAAACCAGAGTGACTTTCATTTTTTCTGTGGTTATTTTACTTGCCAAAAAGCTGGCTTAAGGATAATACTTGCCAAAAAGCTGGCTTAAGGATAACTTTAGACCTCCTGCGTTACCAGCTATACTATCAAAAAGCTTAGCTATCCAACGCACCTCATTTTTGTTTAAACCGGTATAAATCAAGGAGTTAATGTGTCATCACCCCTTTGGGAAAAATGTCTGTCCCATCTCGAAGGTGATTTGTCGGCACAGCAGCTGAATACTTGGCTTAGGCCGCTGCAAGCGATCGAAACCGAAGAGAGCTTACGCTTACTAGCGCCCAATCCTTATGTAAAAGCATGGGTTCAGGAGCAGCTAGAAGCACAGATAAATCAGCTGGTTCATCAATTAACTCAAGGCCTTATCGAATATGTTTCGATTGAAGTAGGTACCATTGATCATGTGCCTCAACGGCCAAAACGTGTGGCAACCACTTCCGCGCCAGCCAAAACCAATAAAGAAGAAAAGTCAGAAACGATAAAGTCAGAACCCGCACTTGGTAGTCCTATCAATCCACTCTTCACCTTTGATAGTTATGTCGAAGGTAAATCTAACCAGATTGCACGAGCGGCATCGCTGCATGTAGCGGAAGCACCGGGAACAAGCGGTTATAACCCACTCTTTTTATATGGCGGTACCGGACTCGGCAAAACCCATTTGATGTTGGCCGTGGGTAATAAAATCAAGCAAAACAATCCTAAGGCTCGTGTGATTTACTTGTCATCTGAACGTTTTGTTCAGGACATGATTACCGCATTACGCAACAACGCTATTGATCAATTTAAAACTCACTATCGTAGTGCAGACGCATTATTGATTGATGATATTCAGTTCTTTGCCAAAAAAGAGCGCTCGCAAGAAGAGTTTTTCTATACCTTTAATAGTTTGTTGGAGGGTCAGCGCCAAATCATTCTGACCTGTGACCGTTTCCCCAAAGAAGTCGACAACTTGGATGAGCGTTTGCAATCACGCCTGGGTTGGGGCTTAACCGTGGCTATCGAACCACCAGAGCTTGAAACACGTGTGGCGATTCTGATCAAAAAAGCGCAACAAAACCTGATTACACTACCGGAAGACGTGGCTTTTTTTATCGCCAAGCGTATAAAATCGAATGTACGTGATCTGGAAGGCGCATTGCAGCGCGTTCTGGCTTTTTCTCGCTTTACCAATCAGCCCATGTCAATTGATATGGCACAGGAAGCATTGAAAGATCTGCTGGCACTTCACCAAAAGCTAGTGACACTGGAAAGCATCCAGAAAACAGTGGCTGAATATTTCAAAGTGCGTGTGTCTGAATTACTGGCGAAAAAACGTACACGCTCCATCGCGCGACCACGGCAAATCGCCATGGCGCTTGCCAAAGAGCTAACCAGTCACAGCCTGCCAGAGATTGGTGAATCTTTTGGTGGCCGTGACCATACAACTGTCCTGCATGCGTGCCGGAAAGTTGCTGAATTAAAAGAGTCGGATCCCCGCGTGGCTGAAGACTACCGTAACCTTTTACGAACACTGTCGAGTTAACCCGAGAGAATCATCATGCAATTTACTGTCAGCCAAGATACTTTAGTGCGACCGCTGCAACTGGTGTGCAGTATTGTTGAACGCCGCGCTACGCTACCGATCCTGTCTAACGTTTTATTACGTGTTCAAGGTGACCAACTATCTATGACCAGTACCGATATGGAACTGGAAATGATCGCTACCTTACCCGTAGCCGTTGAAGAAGAAGGTAAAACCACCGTTTCAGCACGTAAGTTGCTGGATATCGTCAGAGCGCTGCCAGGTAATGCGACCATCAGCGTGAATGCGGCAGATGGTAAAGCGGTAGTCAAAGCCGGTAAAAGTCGCTTTTCATTGGCGACATTGTCCAGTGATGACTTCCCGGACAGCGAAGGTGCTAATTACATTGATGAAATTTCATTGCCACAATCGGCACTGAAATCTTTACTCGACGAAACCAGTTTTGCCATGGCAAGCCAGGACGTGCGTTATTACCTGAATGGTTTATTGCTCGAACGTGACGATACAACCTTACGAGCTGTTGCTACCGATGGACATCGTCTCGCATTGGGCAGCCTGACCACAGCCACCCCTGTCAGCGAAAAAAACAGTGTTATCGTGCCGCGTAAAGCGATTATTGAACTCGGTCGCCTGCTCAATGACAGTGATGACATCGTTAAAATGGCCTTCAGTAATCAACAAATCAAAGTTGAATTACCTGATATTCACTTCACCTCCAAGCTGATTGATGGCCAGTTCCCTAACTATGAACGCGTTTTGCCACTCGGGGGTGATAAGGAAGTTCTGGCGGATCGTGATGAATTAAAACAAGCTTTATCACGAGCGGCTATCTTGTCGAATGATAAACACCGTAGCGTACGTATCAACTTAGATACCGATCAATTAAAAGCTACGGTTACTAACCAGGAACAAGAATCCGCTGAAGAAGAAATCAGCGTGGACTACAAAGGCGCGCCATTAGAAATTGCCTTTAATAATGCCTATCTGCTGGACTTACTGAATGCCATTCCGGATAACAAAGTGAAACTGCTTTTCACTGATGAAACCAGTAGCGCACTTGTGACCCCGGCTGATGAAAAATTCGAACGCCAATACGTCGTTATGCCAATGCGTCTCTGATATGTTTTAGAGAAACATCCTTAAACTCACATCAGCACCACATTAACAATACAAGTTTATTTGTATTCAGTATGAAGGACTTGGAGAGAGTAACAGTATGAAACTAACGCCCTTTTACAAAAGGACTTTAGTCGGTCTACTGAGTTTATTTTTTATTGCTTTAGCAAGTTGTGGTCAATCACGTGATGTTGAACTGCCTGAAGACATCAAACAAATAACCAATGGCGATCTCGACGCGTGGCTAAAAAAAACGCCTTTTGAAGGCTTATGGGATCCCGGCGAAGACAAAAAAGCAGAGACCATTGTCATCACCAATGTGCATCAAGTATTTCCTTTTATTGGCAAATTAAAAAATGCCTCGGATGATAATAAAAACTTTACCGGGCAAGATGGTGATATCCACGAAGATGCCTGGCAGGTATTCAAAGATCCCAAATGGGGTGAAGTTGTCACCTACGCACAACTGGCTTACGACCCAGAAGAGCTGTTTTTATCTCCTTCTTACTCCGAAATGGGAAATCCGGCATTTTCAGGTAGCCAGGACATCAAGTTAAGTTATTCAGGCAATCTGACTGCTACGCAGGTCATAGACCGTAAGGGTGATAGTAAAGCCGCTATCCACTGGGTAAACAGTAATATGCAAACGTATCTGATGGGGTTTTATCAGAATCAGAACCTGGTATTTGAGGTGGCATTTCCCTGCAAAATAGAAGAGAAAGCCATGTGTCTTGGAAAATTAAAAGACATTAATAAAAAGCTGCAACTCAATATCTCAAGCTGGGAGAATGCCAGCGTCGATATGCTTCAGCCCAGTGATAATAAGGATAGTTTCTGGCAAGACCCTTATACCGGCATCTTTCCGGATGACTATGAAATCCCTTCGGTAAAGGTCAAAACTCGTTTCACTGATTTCAAACTGCAAAACCTGAATGTCCCACAGCAAAATGCTGCCTATCTATTCAGCTATGAAAATAACTATGGGCTGCATTACATCGGTTTCAATAAAGAGCCATCGCTGCTGAGCCGTGCTGAGTTTGATAAAGCACATGAAACTCAGAAACATATTGAGGCAGGTAGTCTCGATGTAAAAATTTATCTGTCAGAAAGCGAGAAAGATAATCTTCATCAGATTAAAGCAACCGCTTATATGAAGAATAAACAACAGCTGACCATTAACGCCAGTTATCCTGTTAAGGACCCAGATGCCCGTGATGAAGTCATGGATATTCTTGAGCATCTGAAAATTGCTCAATTCTGATAAATAACAAGGCGTAGATAAGAACCGTTCATATAGAAGCCAAAACCCTATTTATTATGCGTTTGATTACGATAAGCTTAGTCAGGACTAGTTGGTATTTATAAGGCTAATAAGGACAGAAGGAATAGATAGACCATGATGCACAAGATTCAATGTGAATGTGGCAGCCTGCTTGGACATATTGACGGTAAAGGTATCACCAGCAGGGTGATTTGTTATTGTACAGACTGTCAGGCATTTGCAAAGTATCTTGGTAAGTCGGATAACATTCTCGACGCGCATGGTGGCACCGATATCGTCCAGTTAGCTCAGCCTCGTTTGCATATTACCCAAGGGTTAGAGCATCTGGCCCTATTACGACTTTCTCCTAAAGGATTATTACGCTGGTACGCCTCCTGCTGTAATACTCCCATCGGTAATACTCTGAGCAACCCAAAAGTGTCGTTTATTGGTTTGGTGCACTCTTGTCTGGATAAGACGTGGTTAGAAACCGATTTTGGTCGTGACGTGGCCAAAGTGAATACGGAATCCGCAACAGGTGAGCCTAACCCCAAAACCAGTGGTTTATTCGGTAATGTCATGCGTTTTTTTGGCATTGTCCTGTCAACGTTGATTAGTGGTAAATATAAACACTCCGAATTATTTACCAAAGATGGCGCACCCATCGTAACGCCAACCATTCTCACCGATGAGCAACTCGGCCAGTTAAAAAAGCAGAAGTAATATCAACATGATTTTTCGGCTTCATACCCCGATTATGATAAACCGTTATAAACCTTAAAAAGGCACAGAATATGGATATCATCAAATGGGCTGAAAAACTGATGTCGATGGATGAAAAAAGCTGGCAACGGCATGCTAATCCATGGAGTGTGTATTCACGTTTTACCACCCTACCCTTGCTCTCTCTGGCCTTTTATTCACGCGAATGGATTGGGATTTGTTCGTTAATACCTATTGTTTTGGCTTTTGTCTGGATTTGGCTTAACCCACGATTATTTAACGTCCCATCATCCAGCGATAACTGGGCGTCGATGGGCACCTTTGGCGAACGACTGTATTTAAATCGCAAAAATATCCCCATACCCGTTCATCATCAACAGGTTTGTATGCTGCTGCAAACATTGTCAGCTTTAGGCATACCGTTTTTTATTTATAGCTTATACAGCCTGAATGTTGGGTTGCTGATTGCCAGTAATATCTGGATTATGGTGTTCAAAGCCTGGTTTGTGGATCGTATGGTGTGGCTATACTGGGAGATGAAAAACAGCGATAGCAAGTACGCTTCCGAGGAAAACCATAAACAATAAAAGGTAATCCCATCAATTATCTACATCCTATATAATCACTGACTGATTTATACAAGCCAGACAAAAAATACGATGATAAATAGCACGCCAACACATAAGCCACGCCCGTTTGTAGACCTGATGGTCAGTATCGTTTTACCGTCAGTTATTTTGATGAAATTGAGCGGACCGGAAGACTTGGGAGCCAGTGGTGCATTAATGGCGGCACTGGCTTTTCCTCTTGGCTGGGGAATATTCGAACTTATCAAATACCGTAAATTCAACTTTATCGCTCTGCTGGGTTTAATCAGTGTATTACTCACCGGCGGCATTGGTTTATTTGAGCTCGATACTAAATGGCTAGCCATCAAAGAAGCGGCTATTCCTGCCATTATCGGAATTGCTGTTCTCGGCTCAACATTTACCCGATACCCACTGATCAGAGCCCTTTTATATAACCGTGAAATCATGGATGTCGATAAGATCAAAGACCGCCTTGAAGAAAAAAACAGCACGGCATTATTTGAAAAGCGTCTTCTCAACGCGACCTATTTATTAGCAGGTACCTTTTTATTTTCAGCCATTATGAATTTTTTACTGGTGAAATGGTTGGTCACCAGTCCAACTGGCAGTGAGGAGTTTAATGAGCAACTAGGCTTGCTTACACTTTATAGCTACCCGGTTATTGCGATTCCTTCCATGCTGATGATGATCGGTATCTTTTATTATTTATGGCGGACTATTCATGATTTAACCGGCCTTAAACTTGAAGAAGTTGTATCACCGAAGGTCGCCAATAAATAATCACGTGTCCTCTGTCAGACTGATTCATCATCCAGACTATCTCGTGCTGTTGCCAGCAGAGCGATGCAGAGTTTTAAGCTCGGCTGTGTTAAACGGCGGACTGCAAAAAGCCAGCGCTTTACTCAATATGCGGGTGGATAAACATTCTCCGCTACCCTGTCTGGCACCAGAGCAAACCTTACTAGATAAAGCAGAAGCACTGGCATTACCACCAGTCATTATCGGCATGATGACCGCTGCCTCCATGCAGTCATTAGGTCACCATATTGAACACAGAGAGGCTTTAACGGTTGAGTGCTGGGTAACGAGCGGGCTGAGTAATGTTAGACGAGTAGGTGATAAAGCCGATGACCACGCTGTGCCTGGCACCATCAATATTTGCTTATATATTAATCAAGCATTATCCGATGCTGCACTTGCCGAAGCCTTGATATTACTCACCGAGAGTAAAGTGACAGCTATTCGTGATGCCGAGATTATCAGTCCGGTTTCTGGCCTGCCCGCCAGCGGCACAGGCACTGATAGCCATGCCGTTTTTTGTCCCGACGCTGAACCCCAACATGCTTATTGCGGCAAACACACAACGCTCGGTGAGTTAATAGGTCGGGTGGTACTGCAGGCCTGTTCCATCAGTCTGACTCATTCTTTACGCAGTCTGACCGAAAGCTGATAACACGATTTCCCCCTTTTCGATTCGGCTCAGCTATCATGCTACGAATTTTGTCTGCTGAGTGATGACTGTATGGATATTCTTCAAAGTATTATTTTGGGGTTTATTGAAGGCCTGACGGAGTTCTTACCCATTTCTTCCACCGGACATCTGATTGTCGTCAGTGACTGGCTCGGACTGGCACAAACAGACAGCAACAAAGCTTTTGAAGTCATTATCCAGTTAGCCGCAATTCTAGCGGTGATTGCTAGTTATAAAGAGCGTTTTTCATCTAAGTATGTCGGTTTGTGGACAAAGGTTGCTTTATCTTTTGTCCCGGTCGGGCTTGTCGGTTTGTTATTTCACGATCAAATTAAAGCCCTGTTTTCTGTTCAGATTGTCGCTGTGATGTTTATCGTGGGCGGCATTATTTTTTTACTGACAGAAAAATTTATCAGCGAGAAACCACCTCAAGTTGATGATATCAATGAGGTTAGCTACACGCAGTCTTTGATTATCGGCATCGCTCAGGTGTTTGCATTAATTCCCGGCACCAGTCGAGCAGGTTCCACCATTATCGGTGCACTGCTTGTAGGCTTGAGTCGCAAAGCCAGTGCTGAATTCTCATTTTTACTTGCCCTGCCAGTCATGGCGGCTGCATCAGGCCTCGATTTACTATCGCATTATCAGGATTTTGCCAGTACATCCTTCTTACCGCTGATCATTGGTTTTATTGTCGCTTTTATCACCGCTTATCTGGTAATTAAATTATTTATCCGTTTTCTGGCGAACTTTACCTTTGTTGCTTTCGGCTGGTATCGCATTGTGTTTGGCGTCTTGCTACTCGTGCTGTATTAAACAACATCGCCCTGAACAGACTCATTTCAGCTTGAATTCATCGTATTTTGTATACTAGCTTGCATGGCCTCTAATCACGTCACTAAAGCTATTGAGCAATTTTTCTTCAAAGGTGGAGCTACACGAGCATTATTTCGTTGGCTGGATTTTCGTTTATTTGTTTCACAAAAAAATAATAAGTTAATACCGTCATCTGAAAACCGTTCACACTCTGCCACAGAGTACTTACAGGCATGGCAACAGCAGATGTCACTGACCACACCAGCCACGGGTATTTTACGGCTCCTTGCTGTCATCGCCGTACTGATTGGTTTTACTGCCATGGCTGGGGTGTTAAATGTCAGTCAGCCCTCATTTATCAATATCTGGGTGCCACTCGCTTTATTTGCGTTTTTACCGCTATTACTCACATTAAGCAGCTTTTACTTTTCTTTTTTATCGCCCGCCAAACATAATCTGCATCATCATCCATTGCTGCATTGGTTGATAAATAAACTGAACCTGCAACAATTCATTCCCTACAAAAATTTACTGCTACCCTGGTTATTGTGGCAACTACAGTCAGCGGCTATTTTATTTTCAACCTCGGCTTTACTGGCTTTTTTTATTCTGGCGACATTTCAGGACTATCTGTTTGGCTGGTCATCCACCCTGATTACTGATAGTGCCACTATGACGCAATTAATGACGGCTATAAGCTGGCCCTGGCATTGGCTGCTAGAAGCGCCCACCGCCGAGTTAATCCAGCAAACTCGATTTAGTGCTCAGGCCAGTGATCTGACTGTTTCGGCCACCAATGTATGGTGGATGACATTGGTGATGGCTATCGTGGTTTACGGTATTCTGCCCCGCCTGCTGTTAGCATTATTATTGCGCCAACAGTTTATCCGGCAATTGCGTAGTAATATTCAAAACAGTAGTGATGTGGAACAGTTTATTGTGGCGCAACAGCATCAGGTCAGTCGTAATCCTATTCAATCTGATGATCATCATGTGGAAAGCGGCACGGTCAGTTTACCCTCGACAGAAACCGCCCTGATAAGCTGGCAGCAACCTGACATTCACTTTAATGTGGAAAAAAACTTAGGCTCGGATGACTGGTTACAAGATGAACAATGGCTAAACTCAGCAGCCAGCCAGTTTGATAAACCAGTATGGATTATTATTGATCCTATGCAGACACCCACAGGTGAACTGGCAGATTGTATTGAATTACTTCAACAGAATAATGAGCTAATCAGTCTGGTGTTGTACCCGATTAATGCTGATGATTCACGTTACCAGCAGCAACAAAAATCATGGCAGTTTTTTGCTCAACGGCACGCGGTTACATTAAAAGAAGGTCATGCACATGTCTGAGTCTGTCACGCATCCTGTCTTCGCCGTCGTGGGCCATCCGAATAAAGGTAAATCCAGTATTGTCGCTACCCTGACTCGTCAGGATGCCGTCAAAATATCTGAAATTTCCGGCACCACCACATCGGCACAGACCTTTGATCTGAATATTGATGGTGAGACACAGTACACACTGGTTGATACCCCCGGCTTTCAACGTCCAAGACAAGTGATGTCCTGGTGTCAGCAACATGCGCCTAACGCCGCTGAACGCAAAAATACCATTCAGGCATTTGTAAGTGAGCAGCGCGCCTCAGGTAATCATAAATTTCATGATGAAGTTGAGTTATTAGAGCCGATTTTAAATGGTGCCGGCATTATTTATGTGGTGGATGGTTCTATTCCCTATAGCCCTGAATTTGAGGCCGAAATGACCATTTTGCAATGGACAGGTCAACCACGTATGGCGTTGATCAACCCGATTGGTGGCGAAGCCTATGTGCAGGAATGGCAGGATGCATTAAGCCAGTATTTCAGTGTGGTGCGGGTGTTTAACCCCATGACGGCAGACCATCAGAAACAATTCACTATTTTGTCGGCCTTTGCTGAGTTATACGAACCCTGGCGTCACACTATCGAGTCCACGGTTGAACTACTCAAGCAATATTTCGAATCCCTCGAACGACAAGGTGCATTCGTGGTGGCAGAGCATATTCAACGAATACTCAGTCATGTCAGTGAAATCAAAGTGCCTGCCGACTTTGTGAAATCGCGTTTGCAAGACAAATTAAAACATGATTATCAAAGCACGCTGCGTCATATTGAAGCAAGCATGCAAAAACAGTTACAAGCCTTATTCGCACATCCTGAAATGCAGATGCAAACGCAGCAGTTAAGTGCCGACTATCCTGACTTATTTGATATCAGTCATTGGTATCTTTATGGTTTAGACAGACAAAAAATTGTCGCTTTATCTGCCTCTGCCGGAGCGGCGGCTGGTGCTGTCATTGATGTTGGTATGGGTGGCACATCGCTGATGACCGGCGCATTTTTTGGCGGCTTAGTGTCTGGCGCCGCATCATTATTCGCCACAGCCAAACCAGAAAACCTCAAAATTAATGGTATCCCCTTAGCGGGTGAGACATTAAAAGCCGGGCCAATGAAAGAACTAACCTTTATTTTTGTGGTGCTGGGTCGTGCTGTCGATTTTCTGGAAATCATTCTACGCCGCACCCATGCCGATCGTTCTGTCGCAGAGCTACCTGAGACTAACCTGACCGCACGTATGAATCATTTACCCAAAGTTGAACAGGTGCAACTCACCCGCTTGCTACAAAAAGCGCACAAAGGTTTAAGTGACTCAGAGTTAGTCAAACTGCGTGACTTGATATTAAAACTCTGCCTATCCCCTTCAGCATAAACCGGACAGTATTTACATTTTCTTAACAACGGCTTTTATACCTTGGTTTTATCATTTTGATAAATAAAGGGGGCAGCTATGTCTCGTATTTTGCTGATTTTATTTATGCTATTAAGTCCTATTGCCTGGGCAGAGGTAATACAAAGCCTGCATTCACTGTCAGAGCTAAAATGGAAAAACCGGCTTATCCTGATTAATGCCGGTGATGATATTAATACCTATCAGGATGAACTCTCGCAGAGGGATGCAGAGATAAATGACCGTGATATTGTCTGGTTTCTGATCAACCAAAGTTCTCTAAGTACTAACTACACAGGTACAGTTACAGATAATCTCACCAAAGAAGTTCGTCAAAAACTACAACACCATAACAGCTTGGTTTTATTAATGGGTAAAGATGGTGGTGTCAAAGCTACTGACACACAGTTAAGACTTCATAAGCTCTTCAGCGAAATTGATAGCATGCCGATGCGTCAGCGTGAATTACAACATCCCTAGTTATATTAGTCACTTGTAAGCTGAACCAGCTAGGACTTGTGTCTAACTATACGCAGTCAAGACACTGTGCTATTAATGACCATAAACTGGTGCGAAGAGTCATCAGTGTGATGCTGCTTTCGTCAACGCTGTTTTAGTCATGGAGGGTGTGTCTGTGGATATCATCAGTGCATTATTTGATGGCAGTTTTATGCCCCATGGCCATTGTTTAAAATGGCAAGCAGACTTACTTTTCCTGCATGTTGTTGGCGATACGCTGACAGTCATTGCCTATTTCCTAATTCCTATCGCCCTCATTCAGCTGGTCAGAAAAAGAGACGATCTCGCCTTTAACTGGATATTTGTGATGTTCGCTGCCTTTATTTTTCTCTGCGGCGTGACACATCTAATGGCTCTGATTAATATCTGGCATGGTTATTATTTCCTTAGCGGACTCAGTAAACTCGCTACCGGCATCGTATCCATTATGACCACCGTGATGATTGTCTATTTATTACCCAAAGTGATTGCGATTCCCAGTAATAAAGACTTTAAAGTAAAAAATGAACAATTACTGTTGGTACAAAAAGAGTTACTTGCAGCAAATCAATTATTAGAACAACGGGTGGAAGCACGTACCAAAGAATTAGAAAAGTTAGCTCGTACTGATGCACTGACCGGTGTACTTAATCGAGGTGGTTTGATAAACAATTTAACGGATGAAATTGATCGGTCAGTTCGCTATAAACATCCGCTAAGCTTGTTAATGATTGATCTTGATCATTTCAAACATGTGAATGACCAATTTGGTCACCAACGTGGCGATACCGTATTAATTGAGGCTGTTAACATCGTCTCGAAAGCATCTCGACACAGTGACACACTAGGCCGCTACGGTGGGGAGGAGTTCCTTTTACTGCTTCCTGAGACAAATGTTACCGAGGCAAAAATACTCGCTGAACGCATCAGACAGGATATTGAGCAACATCCATTTTGTCAGGATGAGGGCCTCAATATTTCATTGACCTGTAGTATCGGGGTGACTGAATATGAAGCTGGGCAGACACAATCCAAGCTACTACAAACTGTCGACCGATTGTTATACAGTGCCAAAAATTCTGGCAGAAACAGAGTCACCGTTAATGATGATATAGCCGCAAAAGATCCATAAAAAAGCCATACGGCATCAGGCTTTTACCCAATTCCGCATGGCTAATCAGCTTTCGAATATGAACTTAACTTATTCCGGATTAGAACTCATAACCATAACTCACCATATATTCTGCCGGTGCGCCATAACCAATTTGGTTTCGACCTGACGAGCCACCTGTTGCACCCAGGAAATATTTTTCATCAAAGATGTTGTAGGCATTGAACTGAATTTTATGCTTACCCACCCGATAAGCCGCCATTAGATCCACCAAGGTATAGCTATCTAATTTAACTGCTTCATTGTCACCAGCATAGCGTTCTCCGACATACTTGATGTTGCCACCCACTCGCCAGTGACTATCAATTTGATAGGTTGAACCTAATGAGAACAACTGATCGGACACATCATTCGGTTTTTTACCTGTATCTTCATCTTCTGCATCTAAATAAGTATAGCTGGCAGTGGTACTCCATTGCTCTGTCAACTGACCACGAAGCTCTAATTCAAAACCATTATGTTTTGAGGTATTTCTATCCGTTACATCGCCTGTTGTGGCATCCGTTACAGGCCGCTCTTGTTCAATTTGGAATATGGCAGCATTGAACATTAAAGCATCACCTAATGTATAAGCTTTGAAACCAATTTCTTTTAGATCAGCCGAGTAAAACTCCGCCGCACCATTACTTACAAAGGTGCCGGCATTGGGCAGTTGCCATGACCGTGAAAACGTCGCATAGGTCGATAAATCTTCAGTCAGACGATAACTGGCACCTACACGATAACTCCATTTGTCATCATCCAGGTTTTCTTTCGGGTTACCCACACGCTGTTGTTCCAGGTCCATCTTGTCGTGACGCACATTACCGGTCAACGTCAGATCACCAATGGTGTACATATCCTGCACATACAAACCATAGGTTTTGGTGTCATTCTTTCTGAAGGGTTCAAAACCGCCATTAACCACGTGCTCGGTGACAGGAGCATAGATGGATTGGTCTGCTTTTGAGACAGTACTTAAGTCTAAGTCAATTTTGGTTTGTGTATATTCTGCACCGAACAAGAATTCATGTGAGCCGACAGACCATTTTAATTCCGATTGCAGGGCGTTAAAACGGCGGGGATCATAGCCAAAATCATTTACAGATTGTCCGACAGTAGCTGTAGCAGCTGTTACATTCCTTTGACGCGTACCTTGTTGTTCCAGCTCAACACGGCTAATCACCACACGATTATTCCAGACTAAATTCGGGGTGAATTTGAATTCATCGTTCAGTGAGAAACGCACACTTTTTGATTCTTGATAATCATTGCTACTACCAAAGTAGGTGCTGCGAGACACATTCACTGGTTTGCCATTGATGGATGGCACACCACGGTAAGGTACCAAATCCTGTTTTGATATTTCCAAATCCACATCTAAGGTGTGATGATCGCTAGGGGTAAAACGAAGTGTCGGTGCAATGAAATAATCTTTTGAATCCACATAATCGACAAATGAGTCGGCTTTACGAACTTCCAGATTGATACGGCCATTAACCGTATCTGAAAATGAGGTCGAACTATCTACCCGCCCTATCATTTTTCCATGACTACCTAAACTGGCATTCAACCGGGTGAATTCATCACCGTTTGCACGTTTTGTCACCAGGTTAATCAAACCGCCTGTTGAGCCACGACCATACAAAGCACCCGCGGGGCCTTTGACTACCTCGATTTGCTCAATATTCGCTAGGCTACGATAAGACTGCAAGCCAGTATCATCGCGCATGCCGTCACGATATACATCGTTCAAGGCATCAAAGCCACGAATGACAAACTGATCACGGCTGCCTTCCCCAAGTGTGTTATTAACACCAGCTACACCATTTAATGCATCAACCAAGCGCACTGCACCACGATCGGTAATCTCAGTATCTGTTACTACAGAAACCGATTGCGGCACATCAAGCCATTCTGCATCTGTCTTACTTCCAGATGTGGGTGAGAACTGCGCATAACCTTTGTATGCCTGACCGGTAACGACTAAGGGATTCATCGTCGCTGCTGAATTGCTCGTCTCATCTGCTAATAAGGGAAATGAATAAATTGAACAGAGTGTGACGAGAGAAGAAATGAGTCTTTTTTTTGTATTCACAATGTATGTGCACCAAGCCTATTAAAGAAATTGAGCACAAATCTTATTGATAATTATTAACATTTGCAAACATAAAAAAGCATTTATTAACATCAAACATTCCTAATTATCTTAGGAATGCGTTTATTGAACGGTAAAGAGATGATAATAAAACGTGATACTGAACAACAGAAAAAGCAGGCCAAGGCTCAATAGCCTAATGTTTTAATTCACCCAGCACGACTTTATTTTCAGTGACTTTTTTCACCACATTCGAATAGTAGTCATCCCTGAATTCATTGATTACTCGTGTGGCTACCGTATCTTCAACACCACTGCCTAACAAGACTTCTTCTGTCAGCCTCAGGCTGGTTTCCAGTGTTTCTGAAACCGTGGTCGTGGCCCCCTGAGTGATTAATTCTGCACAGTGTTTTCTATCACGGGCACGCGCATGAATCGGCATATCCGGATAATACTGACGTACCTGAGCCACCAATCTATCTACCTGCGTCGGATTATCCAGTGTGACGACAATCATCTTGGCCCGATCAGCACCCGCCGCCTGTAATACTTTGACCTTACTGGCATCACCAAAAAACACCGGGAACCCCTGTGCTCTGGCATCTTTTACCCGATGTTGGCGCATATCCAAAGCAATATAAGGAACGCCGGCAGCACCCAGCAAGGTACCGACACGGGCGCCAACACGACCGAACCCCGCTAGGATAACGTGCTCCTGATCATGCTCAACAAACTCGGTGGTGTAATCTTCCTCATCGTTTTCTGCATCAGGTGTATAGAATTTCAGTAATAAGTAATTGGTCGCCCTTACAACAAAGGGGGTTAATACCATGGTTAAGGCAATCACCAGCGTCAAAATGTCACTGACTTGTGCTTCTAATAAACCCAACGATGCCGCAAAGCTAAACAGAACAAAACCAAACTCACCGCTCTGAGATAACAAAGCCCCTGTTTGTAAGGAAATATCATGACGGGCACCGGTAATACGGGCCAGGATATAGACAACAACCGTCTTAATGGTCATCAGGCCCCAGGTCAGCAATAGGATATCGCCCAGACGATCCCATAACAGACTGAAATCAATACCCATGCCGACAGTCATAAAGAACAGTCCAAGCAAGATACCGCGGAAAGGCAGAATATCGGCTTCTATCTGATGTCGGTATTGTGATTCAGCCAACATCACACCTGCCAGGAAGGCCCCCAGCGCCATCGAGAAACCAACACTTTGCATAATCCAGGCAACGCCCAGTACTAACAGTACCGCGACAGCAATAAACACTTCCGGATCTTGGCTGGCAACAATTCTGGCTAATACCGGATTCAACAGGTAACGCCCGGCAAACAGCAGCGCAATAATCACCAGAATACCGATTAGCGGATTTACATCTGGACCAACTACTTCGGCACCGTTACCCACAGCGAGATAGGAAACCAAAGCCAATAATGGCACGACGGCAATATCCTGCAGTAGCAGCACGGAGAAGGACATGCGTCCCATCACGGTGGAAATACCGCCACGTTCAGCCAATAATTTCAAACAAAAAGCGGTCGATGACAGGGCTAAACCAAAACCAATGATAATGGCACTGTGATTGTCCAGACCCAACCAGATGGCAGTGCCATAAATGGCGCCCGCGGTAATCAGCACCTGAGCAAGCCCCAGCCCCAGCACCATTTTACGCATTTGCCAGAGTTTATCCGGCTTGAGTTCAATCCCTAAAACAAACAGCAGAAAAATAACGCCAAACTCAGCTAAATGCCGAATATCTTCAACTTCGGTGATTACACCCAAGCCCCAGGGACCGAGAATCATACCTGCGGTTAAATAACCCAGAATCGCACCAAGCCGAATAGCATGGAATGTAGGAATAATAATGACCGTGGCCAATAATAAGGCCAGAATTTCTACCAGATAATCGCCACCCGCTTCTTGCACAAATTATCCCTTTGTTAATTAAATGGTTGCATCAGAACTAAGCATCAATGTCAGTCCTTGCTTATAGGTATCTGCAGCAGCTTCATTTTTGTCCAGCGCCAATTGCACTTCAGCTAAGACCTGATAAGTCTCGCCTTTGGCATCTAAGCGAATGCTTTGTTGTAAATATTCTTCTGCCTTTGTCCATAACTGGTTGGCTTTCGCCAGACGCCCAACGGTTAGTAATAAACAGGCATTATCCGGATTGGCTTTAAGCCACTTTTCTGCCGTCGCTAAACGCGCCAGCAAGTCACCCTGCGTCAGCACACCGTAGATATACACCAGCTTATCGCTCCAGTTATTACGCATAAACTGTTCAATCTGGGCAATGGCCTGCTCTTCCTGGTCTTGCTGAATTAGCCCATTCACATATGGCACAAGCATGGCTTCTGTCTGCCGTGCTTTGCTGGATGATTTTTCCCAGACCTCAGCCATTTTTTGCCAGTCCTGTTTGGCTAATGCCATCTGTAACTGACCTACAGCTGCTTCCTGATCCAAAGCTGCGACTTCATTACGCTCCAACACATGGCGTTTACGTAAATCGGGTAATACCGATTGCATTTCCTGCCATTGATCCATGTCCTGATAGAGAGACTGCAATAACTGCAAAACATAAGGATGTTTCGGTGCCACTTCACGCAAATGTTGAAGTGTCGCGAGCGCCTGCTCTTTTTGCCCGGCCGATAATTGTAGCTCTGCCTGAACCACCCCAACGGCAATATCAGCGCCTTCGGTTGTTTCATGGGCCAGACGAAGATAATTATCACGACGCTCTGGTGCTTGTTGTTTTTGCGCCGCTCTCGCCGCCGCCAGATAATGAAGTAGTGGTGTTTCACTGTGTGTGGCATGACGAACCAAAATACGTTCCGCCTCTGTCCAGCGACCTTCTTCCAGTGTGATCAGACCACGGGTTAAAGCTCGATTAGCCCGCTTTTGTCTTTGTGTTGTCTTCCAGGCATTAATTCTTTTTGGCGTCTGTTTTAACAACACCAGACTGCGTAATGCTAAATAGCCTGCCACTACCAGTAGGATATAAATAGCCGTAAATACAACCAATGATGTTTCCAGACTCCACTGTCCGTATTGCAGTAAAACAAACCCTGGTTCAAAATCGGCCGCCCAGATTGCGGCAACACCCAATGCTAATGCTAAAGCGATAATGATCAGCATTTTCATTGCTGATACTCCTCTAGCCAGTTCAGTGAGCCTGAAATATCCGGAATAGACACGTCAATTTTCTGTTCAGCCAGTGAATTAAGGCTGGCCAGCATGGCATCACGTTCTTCACCGGTGAAATATTTATCCAGCCAGCTAATGGCTGTTTTTAAGCTATGCTGAAAGCTATTATTGTCAGCATTCAGTAAGGCAAGACGTGCACTTTCCAGTTGTAAACGCAGATTTTGATAGAGGAAGTAGCGCTGTTCTGGTACTAGTACAGCCGCTTCACCAGATTGCTCATGGCGAATCACGACTAAAGAGCGCAATTGTTGCCAAATGTCTGAGATGGCTTGTTTCCATGCCGGCGTTTCTGTGCTGGCAATATCGGCCGTGTCTGGAGACTCAGAGAAATCAACTTCTGGCCCTTTTTTAACTCGCAGTTTGTCGACATGGGCAGCCAATGTCTGTAGCTGAATCGCCATGCCCGGGATATCCAGAGTTGTCAGTGATTGTAATGACATTAATTCTTCTGCAATCTCAGCCCGCAGAGGATGAAGCCGATAATCAGAAAGTGCTTCTAGTTGTTTATCTGCCATGATCAAAGCCTGGATGGCTCCTACTACATCATGTGCTAACAAAGCGCGCTGGTTGGCGACATTGAGCAGATATTTGACTTCCTGCAAAGCCCATCTCTTTTGCAGTTCAGCATTGGATAACTGTTGTTTGTCCGTCAGTTGCTGTAGTTTTTCCGCTAATTGTTTTTGGTCACTATCGAGCCGCCCTAACTGCTGCCTGTGCTGTTCTAATTTTGATTGCCAGTCACCATTTTGGCTCGATAACTCGGTCAGCGAAGATTGAATATCGGCTTCCTGCTGCTGGAGTTGCTGATAAAACCAGCCAATACTGACAACGGAAAGCAGTACGACAACAACAAGCGCAATCCATATCAAGCGATAGACTTTGGCATCATCCTGTTTATTCTTTTCAAGCAGCTCAGCATCCTGCACATTGTTATCTATCGTTTGCTTTGCGTCGTTATCTGCCATGTTAATCGTCCATATTTATCAGAGTATCAACAACTGCATTATCACTGGCATCGGCTGATACATGAATGGTTTTGAAGCCTCGTGAGGAGGCGTGCTGTTTTATCCTATCACTGACCACCGTCAATGGTTTATCTAACAAACCTGGCCATGTATTCATAAAGATACTACAAAGATTATCAACACCCGCCACACTGGTACAGATGACTTTATCCGCCAACATGGCTTGCTTTTGCATTGTGGCTGTCGGTTTCGCTAAAACACGTTGATAAACTTCAACATAAGTAATCTTAGCACCTCTGGCGGTTAAGGTATCGGCCATATGTTCTCTGCCGCCGTTACCCCGCACAATGAGAATATGTTTACCACTGACCTTATCAGCCTGCATTAGGGGCATTTGCAACAGACCTTCACTGCCGTTAGATATTTCTGGCTGACAATCAACAGGAATAGCATGCTCGCGCATGGCTTGCGCTGTACCTTCACCCACTGCGGCAAACTGACACGGCTGAGGCAATTCATCCCCCCAACCAGCCATAAAACTTTCTACGGCATTGCGACTGACAAATATCAGCCAGTCAAAACGTTCGATATTCTCTGTCTGCCAATTTTTTCGTGCGATATGTTCAATATCAATCACTGGCAGAATCAACGCTTTGCCACCCGCGTTTTCAATCAAATCGGCAAGCGCCTGGCACTGATGCTGCGGGCGGGTCACCAGAATCTGTTGCCCCGCTAACGGTGCTTTATTCACCGTAAACATCTGCCAGAATTTTATCCGCGCCTTTCGCCAGCAGCATTTCAGCTACTTGAATACCCAGTTTTTCGGCATCTGCCGCTTTACCACGAACTTCCGCAGTGACCGTATTGGTGCCGTCCGGCTGACCGACCAGACCACGCAACCAGACGTTGTCATCATCTAACATCGCATAACCGGCAATCGGTACCTGACAACCGCCGGACAGACGTTTGTTCAAGGCTCTTTCTGCGCGCAGCACAACAGCGGTTTTATCACAATGTAATGGCGCAATAAGCGCGTTCATTTCTGCGTCATCAACTCGGGTTTCAATGCCCAATGCGCCTTGTCCAATGGCTGGCAAACTTTGTTCCGGCGTTAAAGCACTACGGATACGGTCATCAAAGCCTAAGCGCTTCAAACCGGCCATTGCCAGGATAATCGCATCAAACTCGCCATCATCGAGTTTACGTAAACGGGTGTTTACATTACCGCGTAAAGGCAGTACTTCCAGATCGGGACGGTGAGTACGTACCTGACATTCACGACGCAGACTGGAAGTGCCTAAGCGGGCACCATGCGGTAATTCATCAATACTCTGATAATGGTTGGAAACAAACGCATCATGCGGATCTTCGCGTTCGCAGATAACAGGCAGATGCAAACCTTCCGGAAACTCAACAGGCACATCTTTCATCGAGTGCACGGCGATATCAGCGCGTCCATCCAACATGCCTTGTTCCAGTTCTTTAACAAAAAGCCCTTTGCCGCCTACTTTTGCCAGTGGCGTATCAAGAATGATGTCGCCTTGGGTTTTCATACCAATCAGTTCTACTTCGATATTTTGATGTAATTCTAAGAGGCGTGATTTCACAAATTCAGCCTGCCACATGGCAAGAGGACTGTTGCGAGTGGCAATACGAACGATTCTTTTAGTCATGGAATAAGGTCACTTCAGCGTTGTCGTTAATAAATAAAGTCGATTCTAGCATTTCACGCATTGACTCTCGACTATCCGCGTTATAATGACGCCCTGTTTTCAACGAGCCTGATCTGATTGATATGACTACAGCCAATAAAAAACTCTCATCTGCCAGACTAACGCAGCCTACCGACAAATTTGTCGAAGAATTTACCGCCTCTGTGCAATTTGACCAACGCATGTTCCGACAAGATATTCGCGGCTCAATTGCGCACGCCACCATGCTGGCCGAAGTGAAGGTGCTGACTATCGAAGAACGCGATCAGATTATCGCTGGCCTGCAACAAATCGAACAAGAAATTGAAAGTGGTGACTTTGAATGGTCTATCGCTCAGGAAGATGTGCATATGAATATCGAAGCACGTCTTATCGCCCTGATTGGTGAAGTGGGTAAAAAACTGCACACCGGCCGTTCACGTAATGACCAGGTGGCCACTGATGTCCGCCTCTATCTGCGCGATATGATTGATCCTATCGGTCAGCAGCTTAATCGCCTGCAAGAAGCCTTATTGAATGTCGCTGAACGTGAAGCGGACACCATCATGCCTGGCTTTACCCATTTACAGACAGCACAACCGGTCACATTTGGTCACCATATGATGGCATGGTATGAAATGTTAGTCAGAGATGCCGAGCGTCTTGAAGACTGTGCCAAACGGGTCAACAGCCTGCCGTTAGGTGCTGCAGCACTGGCTGGTACCACATTCCCGATTGATCGTGAGATGACGGCCAGCTTATTAGGCTTTGATCGTATCTGTCTAAACTCGCTGGATGCGGTCAGTGATCGTGACTTTGCGATTGAGTTCAATAGCTTCGCCTCGATTCTGATGATGCATTTATCACGCTTCTCAGAAGAGTTAATTATCTGGTCATCGGCGCAGTTTGATTTTGTGGATTTAGGTGATGCCTTCTGCACCGGCTCATCGATCATGCCGCAAAAGAAAAATCCGGATGTGCCTGAATTAATCCGCGGTAAAACCAGTCGTGTTTACGGCAATATGTTTAACCTGCTGACCTTGATGAAAAACCAGCCATTAGCCTACAACAAAGACAATCAGGAAGATAAAGAGCCACTGTTTGATACCATCGATACCTTATTAGGTTCTCTGCGTGTTTATGCAGATATGATGTCTGTTATTACGGTCAAAGCTGACAATATGCGTCAGGCCGCATTACGTGGTTATGCCACGGCCACCGATCTGGCAGATTATCTGGTGCGTAAAGGCACCCCATTCCGTGATGCTCATGAAGTGGTTGGTTTATCAGTGGCCTATGGTATTAAACATAAAAAAGATCTGTCAGAACTGACGCTGGAAGAACTGCAGCAGTTTTCAGCTAACATCGAACAAGACGTGTTTGAAGTATTAACATTGGAAGGTTCAGTCGCTGCCCGTAATCACTTGGGTGGTACCGCCCCTGAACAAGTCAAAGCAGCTATTCAAAAAGCACGCCGTCAACGCTAAATTATCTAGTTTGATGCAGTAACGCCCCGTTACTGCATCAACCATAAGAAACTGGCCGACAACATCATCAAAAATGCGACTCTGACTGCCCACTTAGGCCAGTAGGACAAAAGTAAGACTAATACGATTGAGGTCACGGATAATACTGAGATCCAAACGACAAAACCTGTTCCCGCCCCCCAAACCTGCCACATCGGTAAATAAGCTAATATCAGCACAAGACTTGCTGTCCAGCGTAAAACCCGTATCTGTGTAGCCGTTAAACGTCTATCAGTCACATCCATCAAATGTCTTGGCATCGCCAGACTCAAACCACTCATGGCGGCATAACACAGAGCGACACTCATCATCATCGCCACACTCATGATATGGCCTCCGAAGGTTTTGCTGGTTGAGAATAGCGTTCAGTTGCAGTTAATTTACGGCGTAAAAATAACACCAGTCCCAGACTCATCAAACCAAACACCAGCACCGTTAGCTCAAAGCCAACACTAACCCAATCACCGGTCTGCCAATACGACACTAGCCAATGTCCCGTGGTGATAAGATTCATCACTGGCAGCAATAAGGCAAGTAACGTAAATAAGCTCCATTGCTCAAACCAGGCTTTCGTTGCGGGACGGCAGGCTGAATGGAATAACATCAATAACCACAGATAGAAAAAGCCTTTTATTTCCCAGGCTGCACGATCAGCAATATCGACAGGAATCAATCGATTCAGCCAGAAATACCCAATACAAGCCACCGCTAAACCACTAATGGCAGCAATATTCAGCACCTCAATCACTCGATAAACCCGTGCGGTTTGTGCGCCAAACTCATTCAATGATTTTTGTCGACGTTTGACCAAAAACAAAATGGCACCAGTTGCCATCATCAAAGCTCCGGCCATGCCCATAATGAAATACAACCAACGCACGCTATAACCACCAAAGTTGGCAAAATGCATGATTCGCATCACACGTTGTACTGCCATCGGTGTGCCTTTATCGTATTCACCGGGCGGGTTGAGATTCATCACATCGCCATTGGTTGCATCAAACTGCACATTACCGATTTCATCTCTCAATAATTGACCGTAATAGTCCTTCTCATCAAACCAGCCAAATACTTTAGTCACGGCACTACTGTCACCAGGATGCTCAACGCTCATAAACCGCCCAGGTTTACCCATCATGACTTCTGCTCGCTGGAATAAAACGGATAAGTCAACGACATTGGCATGCACACCTGTTTCCGGTCTGTGCATGGGTTCGTCGAGCAACTCAGCAAAAAACTGTTGTGGATTGCTATAGTTGGCTAATACCCCAGCAGGCATATAGATCGATAAAAAGATCACCAATCCGGTATAGGCAATCATTAGCTGAAATGGCAGCGTTAAGACGGCCGAAGCATTATGTCCATCTAACCAGCTACGCTGCCCTTTCTTTTGTCTGAATGTAAAAAAATCTTTAAAAATACGCTTATGAATAATAATGCCGCTGATAAGGGCCACCAGCATGATCATTGTGAAAAAGCCTACAAACCAGATACCGGCCATGCCTGCATGAAACTCATAATGCATATGTACAAAATGATGGCCGCCTTCTGTTTCACGGTTTTCGACGACGGGCATAGGTTCACCAGTCTTCAGGCTAAGTAAAGTGTCTTGAGCTGCATTTTGCTGATCACGCCATGAAACGCGGATTCCTGGGTTGGTTTCTGTTGGCAGGCCAATCCTCCAGAAATGACTGTCAGGAGCATGCGCTTGTAGATAGGCCTGAGCTTTTTTTATGGCATCAACACGTTGCTGTTCCGTCATGGCCGCTGGATCAAAATCTGACACAGCCGTCACCTCAGGTTTCATCCAATGCGTGATATCTTCGTCAAACACCCCAATGGTGCCGGTCAGAAAAATGGTGAAAAGTGCCCAACTTGCGACCAGTCCCCCCCAGGTATGCAGCCAGCCCATCGCTTGTCGGAAAGACTCTTGTTCCTTTGCCGGTTGATTTAACTCACTCATGACGCCATCCTCGAAATGAGTAAACCTGCACCGCCGAACATCAAAGTTGGTATTAGCATCCCCAACCAGGCACGCTTACTATCTCTGACAACAAAGATCCAAATCACCGCTGCCGTGTAAATGGCATAACTAAATAAACTGCTGGCCACGATGGCATCAGGTTTATCCATAGGCACAATAGCCGATAAAAAAATAATAACGGCAGACGTTAAAAAATATCCGCCGATTGTGGCGGCCAGAACCAAAGAAATAATTCTAATTGGATATGGTAATTGCATAGTAGAGGTAACTCTCAAGTTACTGATTCAAATTCATTTATCAGGGTAAACAGTCATTACTCAAGGGCAGCTGAGCAAGGACTTTGGATGAGAGAACACAAACTCCCCTCATCACCTATGTCGTATGAGCGTCAAAAAAAGTGCAATATTTTTCCACTTTTATTTAACAGGCTTAAATTTATCATCTAAATACTATCATCAAATAATAATCATATGCATTTAGATTAACTGAAAAACATTCTTTTTTAGCAAACTCAGTTCATGCTTGTCCTTGTAAAGCCGTGTTTGTTTATCTCTAAAATGTCATTTCCAATGCTTCAGCACTATTCGGTTATCAATTAGTCATGAAGATAAAGCCTGGCGAGTCCGAATTTATCTGTAATTTTTATGTTTAATTTCAGAGACCTGAATACAGACTTCACAGATGGATGAATAAAGCATCTAAACATGCTGTCAACATGCCATAATTTGCATCACAAAAAATAAGCGTAGGTTGATTATGTTTAAATCTTTTTTTCCCAACTCTCCCTGGTTTTGGCCATCAGTTATTTTATGGTTAGCTTTTTCCGCCTTTATTTGGGTGGCTTTTGGAGCAGATATATCTGCTGCTATTGGGTTACCAGTTAAACCGGATGCTGAACAAGTCATCGGCTTACGACATTTTGTTACCAATGAGTTTTTAACCTTTTACCTATTCTATTTTGTCTCTGTAGCTATCTTTGCTGCATTTTGGTTTATCAAGGCACCAAGTCGCTGGCAATGGTGGTCGGTCATCGGTTCAGCGGTCATTTTCTTTTCGACTTATTATTCTGTTCAGGTATCGGTGGCGATAAATAATTGGCGTCGACCGTTTTTTGATGCGGTACAAAATGCCTTATCACCCACGGGGGGTGTTTCAGTCGATCAGTTATATGACTTGATTGCCATTTTCGCGGAAATCGCCTTTTTAGCGGTATTCATTTTTGTGATGACCCGTTTTTTAGTCAGCCATTATATTTTCCGCTGGCGCACCGCCATGAATGACTACTACACAGAACAATGGGGGAAGGTGCGTCATATTGAAGGTGCTTCGCAACGGGTTCAGGAAGACACCATGCGTTTCGCGACGATTATGGAAAATCTGGGCGTCGCATTGATTGATGCCCTGATGACATTATTCGCGTTTTTACCCGTGCTTTGGTCATTATCACAATATGTAAAAGAGTTACCTTTAGTTGGTGAAATCGCCTATCCCTTATTTGTCGCCGCTCTTGTCTGGTCGATCTTCGGCACAGGCTTATTAGCACTGGTTGGTATCAAATTACCCGGCTTAGAATTCAAAAATCAGCGTGTAGAAGCCGCCTATCGTAAAGAACTGGTTTATGGTGAAGATGATCACCAACGTGCTCAACCGGTGAGCTTGAGAGAACTGTTTGCCGATGTGCGTAAAAACTATTTCACGTTGTACATTCACTATATGTATTTCAATGTGGCCCGCAGCATGTACTTGCAGGCAGATAATATTTTTGCCTATGTAATATTAGTGCCTACGATCGCGGCGGGAGCTATTACTTTTGGTATCTTGCAGCAGATTTTAACGGCATTCAGTCAGGTCAGTTCATCATTCCAGTATTTAGTGAACTCATGGACGACTATCGTTGAACTATTGTCGGTTTATAAACGTTTAAAATCGTTTGAAGCGTCGATAAACAATGAACCGTTACCAGAAATTGATCAGCAGGTGACATCGTAAATCGCGTCGAAGTGGAATGGCGTCGTGTGAAAGGCCCTATCAACGTCACCGCTTGAAACAAAAAAATAACCCCGATAAAGATCGGGGTTATTTATTCATCACATGACTAGGTCATGTTTCAGTCTGACTTACTTTTCGATTTTCTCAAATGCTTCATTTTCATGTTTAGCGATTGAGGCAATCAGCGCAACAACAATGGCTGCAGCGCAGATAGTGAATAAACCTAAAGCAATTGGATTATCAGCAAAAGTAAAGTAAGCCCCTACATTTTCCCATGAACTAATTGATGTTCCCATAATTACACTCCTGGTTCTGGATTAGCCAATTTGTTTGGCACGTCACTTGATGTTATTGCTGGTACGCCATTCGCTTCTGGATATGGTTTAGCAATGATTTCAACTTCATCTAAGCCCAGCTCTTCAGCTGCTTTAGGTACACGTAATGCATTAGCTTTTTTCAGTACCCAAGAGATCGCATAACCTGGGATGAAGCCAACTGCAGCCATTACGATGGCACCAATGGTTTGACCGACAAAACTGATAGGTGGCAAATCACCCACATTCGGCATGCCATAAGCAAATACGCCCACTAAGAACACAGCCCACACACCGGTGAAACCATGTACTGCTACTGCACCTACTGCATCATCAATACCAAAGTTTTCAACGATTTTCGCGACTTTAACTGCCATGATACCGGTCACTACAGCAATGATGAACGCTAATTCAGGATCATAAAGATCTAAACCAGCGGCTACTGAGATGATACCGACCAGACCACCAGACATTGTCCAGAATGGGTCACGGCTAGCCATGTAACAACCAAGTACACCACCCGCAAAGCCCATCAGCGTATTGAATGCAAACGCAGATAAGTTAGTTGGGTTGTTATAAATAGTTGTCCAGCCTGTTTCGCCACCGTTGAAGATGATACAGCCACCCAGGAATCCGAAGAAACCAAAGATAATCATCATCAGACCGATTAATGTCATCGGTAAGCTATGTGGTGCGATAGTTTGAGCCACACCGTTGATGAATTTACCCACACGTGGACCTAAGTTAATCAGTACACCCAATGTGAAGAAACCAGCGACAGCGTGAACCACACCTGATGCGCCAACATCATGATAGCCCAACTTCGTCAGTAACCAACCATCTGGATGCCAACCCCAGGCACCGGCCAGAATCCAGACCACGCTACCCAGGAATACCGTCAGAATCAAAAACGCACTGACACGAATCCGTTCGATAACGGCACCGGACAAGATCGAACCGGTTGTGGCACCGAACATGGCAAACGCTGCCCAGAAAATACCTGTGCCCATATCGGTAACATCAGGTCCCATGCTTTTCGCCCAAGGTAATGCACCTGCAGCATCAATTGGAATAAAGCCGTTCGGGAAAGCGTTATAAATCCACCAGCCAAACAAATAAAACGTGGGAATAATGACCGCTAAAGCGAGAATATTTTTAATACCTGCCGCTAAAGCATTTTTACTACGTGAAGCCCCCATTTCGTAGGCCAAGAAACCAGCATGAATCATGATCATAATGGCGGTACACCACCAATAGAACACTTCGACATTCATAGACTGATGCATTTGAAAAACCGCTTGCTGAGCATCGAGTGCCGCTTGCAAGGATTCTAGCGTTGGCGCATTGTCCATCTTACTATCCTCTTATTAGTTAACATTAATACACATCCACCTTTATTGGTTGGCGCTACTTATCCAGCAAAAAGCTGGTTTGAACGGCGTTGCTATCAATAATCTTATCGGTAGAGCGATCCTTGATAGCAACGCCAGAACACTGGAGTCTGCGGGCCTCAGTCAGCAAATAAAGGCTTTTCTGAGCCGCAGCAAAATAAGAAAGTCCCGCCTTTCTTACATTGGAAATACAGTTACGTTTGTCATCGGTCAGGCCACGTTTCGCCGCCCAGGTCAGATACAGACCCAAACTATCGGGTGAACTTAATCCCGGACGTTCGCCAATCAGTACTAACACCGCTTTGGCATTTAAGGCTTCACAGACATCATCACCCACGGCAACACGACCTTGTTCGACCAATACGATGGGGGCTAGTGAGTAAGCGTTTTCACTGCCTTGCATGGCTTGCACTAAGGTTTCAATAAACACCACAGCGTTTTCTTTAATAGCGGTGGCGGATAAACCATCGGCAATCACAATGGCTAAATCGTAGGGTTCTATGGCTTTGTGTGGTTTAAGTGCCGCAAGACTGGCTTCATCAAGCTGTCTGCCCCAGTCCGGACGTTGCAAATAAGTCATTCGATCCGTTGCCAGACTGTGCAGTACCAGAGGTGTTTCGGTGTTTAATACGGGGTATTTTTCAGCCAAGGCGACTAAGTCTTGCTGTAAGCTGGCAAAATCCAGTTCGGTATGCACGGCATCACGTGCCTGGGCATGAGCTAATTGAAATTCGAGAGATTCACGGGTCGGTGTACTGACACCAGCACGACCCAAGCCAATACGGGCATCCGTAAACTCACGCAGACGACGCCAAGGGTTTTCCGTGACAACAGCGTCATCCGTTTTTTTCCTGATAGGCGTGAGTCGTTCGGTCTTAACCATCATTGGTTCCTGTGGCTAAGCCCCTGAGGGTGCCAGCAAAGGCCGGCGGTAACTGGTTTGATAACTTGGCATGACTGGCATCGGTCATGATCTGCATTTTTTCCAGCCACTTTTCGAACTCAGGTGAAGCACCTAAACCTAATACCCGGCGCGCATATAGCGCATCATGGAATGAGGTGGTTTGGTAATTAAGCATGATGTCATCAGAGCCCGGAATGCCCATCACAAACGAACACCCTGCTGTCGCTAATAAAGTCAGCAGATTATCCATATCATTTTGATCGGCTTCGGCATGGTTGGTGTAGCAAACATCACACCCCATTGGCAGCCCAAGTAACTTGGCACAGAAATGATCTTCCAGACCTGCACGGGTAATTTCTTTGCCATCAAACAGATATTCGGGGCCGATAAAGCCAACTACTGTATTCACCAGTAAGGGATTAAATTTTCTGGCAACCGCATAGGCTCTGGCTTCACAGGTTTGTTGATCCAAACCGTGATGCGCATTGGCTGATAAAGCACTGCCCTGCCCAGTTTCAAAATACATGACATTTTGACCGACCGTGCCTCGTTTCAAAGATAAGGCAGCTTGGTGTGCTTCAGCCAACGTCGCTAAATTAAAACCAAAGCTGCTATTGGTTTTTTCTGTGCCACCAATAGATTGGAATACCAAATCCACTGGTGCGCCGTTTTCAATACATTCAATCGTGTTAGTGACATGCGTTAACACACAGGATTGAGTAGGAATTTCATAGAGTGAAATCACTTCATCCATCAACTGCATCAGGCGAGTTGCCTGAGCCACATTGTCTGTCGCGGGATTAATACCGATAACCGCATCACCGGCACCATACAACAGACCATCGAGAATACTGGCCGCAATTCCATTGACGTCATCGGTAGGATGATTAGGTTGTAAGCGTGTTGATAAGCGTTTGGGTAAACCAATCGTGTTTCTGAAGGCGCTCACGACCCGGCACTTCTGTGCCACCAGAATCAAATCCTGGTTACGCATGATTTTAGAAACGGCGGCGGCCATCTCAGGCGTCACACCGGCGCGTATCTGACTCAGCATTTCACTGCTGGCTTTATCTGATAATAACCAGTTACGGAAATCACCTACCGTCATATGTGAAATGGGTTCAAACGCATTCACATCATGTTCATCAATAATCAGTCGTGTGACTTCATCTTCTTCATAAGGCACGAGGACTTCATTCAGAAATGTTTTAAGAGGCACTTCAGACAACAATAATTGCGCGACAGCACGTTGTTCTGCACTTTCAGCAATGACACCCGCCAGTCGATCGCCCGAACGTGCAGGCGTGGCTTTTGCCATCAGATCGGCTAAGTCAGCGAACTGATAGGTCTTTGTGCCTAATTGGTAACGATATGTCTGTGTCATAAACTGCTTTATTTCCGATTACTTGGAATAAATTTTGCCTTTAAGTAAACAAAGTTTCCTAAAATGAACTTGCGAGATTTATACCGGGTGACTATCGAAAATTGGCAAAAGTTTTTTGGGTTGTTATTCAGCAACTTATTGAAACAAATTGCATAATGAAAATGAAACAAGGGGAGCAAATGAAAGAAGAAAATATAAAATTTGCACCAAAACAGAGCAAAACCGCTACGCGTTGGTGCGTTCTGGAAGCAGAAGATGTGGATGAACAAGCACACAATTTAAAAGCCTGGCAGCAACAATTTGATCAAATCAGCCTGGGGCAATTTTATGGGCGTATTGAAGAGGTCATGTTTGAACATGTGCACGCTTTTCGAGAGCACACCAGTCGTGCCGTTCGTCAGCAGTGCAATGTCTGGCCAAACGCGATCTGGATGGGCTTTGCTGTGGATGAAAAGTCATGTCGCATCAACGGGCATCAGGTAGAAAAGAACCAGCTGATGATTCGTCCTGGCAATACCCAGTTTGAACTCATTACGCCGGAAGACTTTGATATTTTTGGTGTGGTGGTGAATCAGGACAGTCTGCAACAGATCGCCGAAAAACAAGGCATTCTGATTGATACCAACGTATTCGATTCGCCACTAAGAGTGTGGGAGTCTCATAAGCTCAATCAGCTGCGGCGAGTATTAAACGAGGTGATATCCCCCGTTCAAAGTGATATCGCCAGACAGATACATGAGGAAAACCTGATGATGGCAATGCTTGAAGTCTTACAACAAGATGGGCCGATAACAGAAAAGCCCAGTTTTAGTAAACGTCGTGCAGTCGTTGAAAAAGTGACGGCTTACCTCGATGCCAACCCAAGCAAACACGTGACGATTACCGAGCTCTGTGATCTGGCTCATGTCAGCCGACGAACACTGCAATACAGTTTTGAAGATGTGCTGGATATCAGCCCAGTGAAATTTATTCGAATGGCTCGCTTAAATGCTGTCAGACGCCGCTTGCTTCAAGGTTTGCAGGAAGATGAAACCATTGCAATGGTGGCTCAGCACTGGGGCTTTACCCATGCCGGGCAATTTACTCACGATTACACCGAACTGTTTGGTGAGAATCCTTCCATCACCATTTCACGTCGTCATAATTAATTTGCCAGCCACGGATGGCTTTCTTACCAACCCAGTCTCATCTTTTACTCTTCAAAAATCCGACTTAACTCCTGCTGTACCGGCATTCCTTCCACGATCTGAATTTCACCGTCATTATCTTTATACACACTGGTTGGTGTCGCATGCATGTGTAACGCTTCCATCAAATGATTATTAGCCAAAACGCTATCGTTACCTTTAGATGCTTTTGCGTTGTCTACAGTTATACCGCCTTTGTTAGTCAACTGGCGATGCTGCTGGAAAGCCTCCTCAGGTGAGTCAGATCCCATAATCGTAGCTGCAACAGCCAGGCTGTTTTCCTGAAGAATACCCACAAGAATATGACGAAATTGCACCTTGCCTTCAGCAATGAAAGGATCCGCCATATCACGGAATTTATGACAGTAAGGACAAAAAGGATCAGTGAAAGTATAAACAATGCGTGGGGCATTTTTATCACCATCCTGCACCCAGTCAGTCTGTTCTAACTGTTGCCAGAGTTTTTCATTCTGTGGTTTGGTGACCAGTTGGTAGATGGCGTCAGCACCCAGATTTTTACCCTCCGCATCAATCAAGTCGCCCACTACGGCGTAGCGTTTATCCGCCGTCACATAAATACTCATCGGTTCATCTTTATAGGTACCGATATAGCCGGTTAGCTCTGAAGGCGTCTCAAAGCTATCAATAATCGTCACGCCCTGCTTTTTGATAAATGACAGCACATCACCCTGTTTATCCACAGCGCCATGTTTCGTAAAAAAGTAAATGCCGCCAGTAACCACGACGATTGCCAGTAACAAGCCGATAAGCATTTTTTTCATCAGAGCATCCTAATCCGCTGTTGAGTTTTTATCTGTGTAAGTCAGTTAAAAGGTGAATTAGTTTACTCGGCGCAGAACATTAACGCTCAGAATACAAAAAGGCGCTCCATTGAGCGCCTTTTTCGAGACAGACTTTTTAGAAGGTATGGTGATTATTTAGACTCAGCTTTAATCACTTTATGAGCAATCATGCCAAGTCCACCGTGTAATTTGGTTGATTTCAATGTATCCAGATTACTGGGTTTACCTACGACAACAGCACCGCCCATACCTAAACCGATATGAGGATCACATTGGTAAACATAAATACCTTCTTTAGTAAATTCTCGCGAGGTGTTCTGACCTATTTCAGACTTAAAGTCTTTGGCACCATCTGGCTGGAACATAAAGTGAACATTGTGGATGTCCATATTAGTCCAATAAACTGTGTCACCTGGATCGACATTGACGATCAGTGGATCAAACTTGGTTCCTTCTGCCTGAACAGTCACATCTTTAGCAAACACTAAACTACTGGAAAATAAGGTAGCCAGGGTTAAGACAGTAAGTGATTTTTTTAATGTACTCATTTTTTCTCCTTTTTATTATTAATTCCAAACACTACAGCGACAAACTCATAAGTACGGCATGACAATGTCACTGATGGTTCAAGGAGATCATGTAAAGTTATGTAAAACACTGAGATCGTTAGTGCTCAGTCTGAGCCATTGTCCGAATTTTGTCATTGGCTTCTTCAGTTCGATAAACCAGCTTACGCACCTCATCTGCTACCACTGCAAAGCCTCTACCCGCTTCACCTGCACGGGCTGCCTCAATCGCCGCGTTCAAAGCCAGCAAATTCGTCTGTTGGGTTATTTCGGTGATCACATCAGCGACGGTGAGGATTTCCGTCATACGGGTTTCTGCCCGCTGCATTTCTAAATTATGCAGCTCACGTGCACTGTGCTCATGGCTGATATTACGAATTGCACCAGCTGATTTGACGGCAATACCTTCTTCGTTACGTATGGTGGCAGCACGTTCGCGAAACCAGACATACTCACCAGAGGCCATTTTTAAGCGGTATTCAGCCACATAAGGTGTGCTGCCAGTTTTATCGTTAATATGTTTGGTGAAGGCATCCAAGGTCACATCCATATCTTCCGGATGAATTGCTTTTAACCAACTGTCCCAACCATTTGGAAAGTCTTCCTGACGCTTATGCCCTAGTAATTGGCGGAATTGCTCTGACCAGATAATCACACTCTTTTCATCATCAGGATCACCATTCACCAGGGTTAACATCCAGACGCCCTCTGTCAGTGCCGACTTTGCCAGATTGTTATCATCCAACTCGCTCGACAGACGCCGATTTTCACTCTGCAAATGATCCATTTCTGAATAGACAGAAGACAGTGTCTGGTTCAACGAATCTGTTTGCTGGCGAAGCTCATTCAATTCTCGCTCAAACGCTTCGTGCTGTTGTGCCAAATGTTGTTGATGGGAATGATTCAGTCGTTCGAGTTCCGCCTGATGCTCTTTTTGCAGGGATGACAGATAATCACCAATCCGTTCTATCGGAGCGCGTAAATAACCGTGCATCCAAATTGGCACACGGTTATATGGCGACTCAATCGTTTTATCGACGACTGATAAAATTGACTCAGAGACATACTGTAAACGCCCAGTATTAAATAGCTTCCACCCCATACAAGGTTTCCTTTTTTAAAGGTGATGAATACTGGAAGTTATGAAAGTAATCGCGCTCGCTTAGGATCATAAAACGGCAGTTTTACTACTGTGCCACCTAAACGTTTCTGAATACCGTCAAGCTTACCGACTTCCAGCTTTGTATCTTGTTTTGCAAACTCCGGGGCTACACGAATCATCGCAATTTGTTTACCTAACAAAGGCGAAAGAATGGCACTTGTCACAATGCCTACTGGAAATCGACCTTGATATACCAAATCACCATGAGCTGCAGATTCTCCACCATCAAGAATCAGGCCAACTAATTTGTGTCGACTCTCCGGATTCTCCCGAGCCAGTGCTTCACGGCCAATAAAGTCCTCCTCTTTTGTACTTAAAGGCACACTAAATCCGGTGCCCGCTTCAAAGGGAGTCACATCAGGACCGAACTCATATTCGGCCATGCTCAGACCAGCTTCGACACGCAGCATATCCAACGCATCAAAGCCCATAGGCGCGATATCAAATGCTTGCCCGGCTTGCCAAATTGCATCCCATACCGCTTCAGCTGCATCCGGATGACACCAGACTTCATAACCCAGCTCACCGGTGTAGCCGGTTCTGGACACCATCAATGGCACACCATCCGGCCCACCTAAGCGGCCAATGGTGAAGTGAAACCATTTGAGTTTTTCCACACTGGTCTGGCTTTCTGACGTCCAGATAATCTGGCTGAGTAAGTCACGGCTATTTGGTCCTTGTACCGCCAGATTATGAATCTGCTCCGTGGCATTACGAATACTGACTTTAAAGCCTTTTTCTTCTGCTTTTTCCGCCATCCACACCATGGTGTAACTATCACCACAGAACCAGCGAAAAGCCTGATCAGCCATACGGAAAATGGTGCCATCATCAATCATGCCGCCCGTTTCCAGACAAATGGCTGAGTGAGCAATTTCACCTACCGCCATACGCCGCACATTTTGTGTCAATACATACTGTAAAAAGGCCACCGCATCAGGACCGGTAATATCAATTTTACGAAGCGGAGTTAAATCCAGTACTGCCACTCTTTCACGACAGGCCAGATATTCGGCATTGGCGCCCCAGCCTTCATATTCAGCCGCCACCCAATAGCCGGCATATTCAATAAATTTCTTGGTTAATGCAGATGTACGGTTATAAAAACCGGATGTTTTGGTCATACGAGGGTGCTCCTCAGCTGTAATTCGGTGGGCAATGGAACGAGGAAAATGGTGTTCAGCCCCATAGATGCGGACGTGAATATCTGTTGGGATCCAGCCATTCGCCGGATCAATATCATCAGGACAGGCCGATGACGCACAGATCAAATCTTTATCTGCCCGCATCAATACATAGTCGCCAGGGCGAGACCAGGGCTCATCCATAAACACCGTGCCACAAGGCTCAATGCCGGTATTAAAAAACAAGTTTATTGCAGGCCAGCCTGCACGTGGTTTGATGCCATAAGGCTTAAGCACATTATTGAAGTTTTCAGTACAACTGATATGACCAAAATAACCACTGTCTTCGTAATATTTGGCAGTACAGGCGAACAGGAAACTATCATGACGGCCTACGGTGTCCTGCACGACTTCCACCATTGACATCATATCCGGTCCCAGAAACCGCGAGTGCAAACCAGGCACAGGATTGCTTAACCCCATCACCGTACGTGTTGCGGTGGAATCCAGACCCACTTCGTTGCCCTGCTCCAGCGCCTGTTTATCAAACACGATAAAGTCAGAGCATTGCTTACCTGATACATCGATGATCTGGATCCATTCGCCTTTTTTCACTTCATAAGTGCGGGCAGATGCTCGGGGAATACGTATTTCTGCTTTGACCTCCGCCAGCGGCTCTGGCAGAACTTCATCAATGGGTTCAGCATATTTCACCACCACTTTTAATTCGGTGGGCGGTGTATGCGCTTCAATAGACATGCTGGGTCCTGCAGCGACAATCACCACCGTCAGATCGGCATAGGCTACGAATGAGGTTAACTCATCACCCTGCACACGTAATACCGTCTGATAATCCTTAGCGTGAATCTGCCAGCTCTCGAACTGCTTAGCTAGGGCCTTGGCTGCTGAGCCTTTTTCCTGCAACTGTTGTTGAATATTGTCGCCCGTCACCGGTAGACGGCTATCTAGTAGCTGTGGCGCGGCATGGCCATCCATATCCAGCACAATTAATTCAGCCGCCTGCTCGCCATCAACACTGATGATTTCAAGTACATCACCTACGTGTAAACGCAGCCTGATCGCCTGCTGTCCTTCAACACGGAATTGTTGGCTATCAATTGGCGATTGCAGATTCAAAAATCTGTCTTCTTCCGATTCTTCTTTAATCATTTCTAGCATGATTCACCTTGTTTTCCAGCCAAAAGCTGAAGTGATTTTGTTCATATCTGGTGCAGACCCATGAGATTTTGAACCAGAAAAGTGCACCTCATTTCGCTTCATCTCTGTTACAAAAATAAATTTCTCTGGGTTTAACAATATTTACCTTCAGGAAACATAAATCAATCCTCCTGATGGGTTACCTCATTGGTTATAAACCAGCAAAATTCGAATGAAATGGCACAAAATCTGCTGTTGTAGAACAAACATATGTAATACAGACCACCTCCTGCTGACGTGGATGTTACAAAGGTAGTAAAGATGCTCAATATCAAACTCAAAACTTGGATAGATGGACAATCCTGGTTTGGTGAAACAGTGCGTGCTGTCACTAAAAAAAAGGAATTACCGTCTCTCGACTTCAACGATTTGGCTTTTAAACTGGCTACGGCTGAAAATATCAGCGAAACACTGCCTGCCGTACTTAAATCTTTGCAATGGCTGATAAACGATTTGTTTTCACCTGCACAACAGCCAGAGCTGCTTGTTTTATTCAGCAACCCATCTACCTCAGAAACGTTTATGCACCATGGCCTGGAGCAGGCTCCATCAGCAAAACTGATGCAGTCTCTGCATCATCTATTCACCGTGGGTAAAGCCCCTGATACTGACGAGATGATGAAGGTGGATGGCCTGACGATCGCCCCCAGCCGTTTATTTGATCACGACAACCTAACCGTCTGGTCATTATTTCTATTCCGTGATGCCGCGCCCAGTGCCAAACAACTAAAGTGGAAAACATCCAGTATTGAAAATACCTTATATAAAGGCTTACAAGCCTGGTATCACAATGAAAGCAAATTAAAAAAAGCGCTGGAATCCGAGCGCGCCATGTATGCCGCTGAGCTACATGACTCACTGGCACAAGTCTTGGGTTACTTACGTTTGAAAAGCCTGAAGCTGGATAAACTCTGTCAGCAGGATGAGTTCAGTTCTCTAAAACCCATTACTGAAGATTTAGCTTCCTACACACAGTGTGCTTATCACCAAACCCGTGAACTCATTACATCTTCACGTCTGACCATGCAAAGTGACAATCTGTCACAAGGTGTGATCAATTCTATTAAAGAGTTTGAACATCAATCCGCCATCGTGTTTGAGCTGGATAATCGTCTGCCGTTGAATATGTTGTCACCGCAGCAGTCGATGCAAATGCTGTATATCGTGCGTGAAAGCCTCAGTAATATCGTCCGTCACTCTCATGCCACCCATGCACGTGTGGTGTTGCTGCTCAAGACCAGTTCACTGATACATATTCATATCGAAGATAACGGTACCGGCATTGACCCCGAAGCGGCTCGCAGTGACAGCTTCGGTTTACAAATCATGAAGGAACGTGCTGATCGCATCGGTGCATCATTAGTCATTAACAATCGTCCGGAAGGCGGCACCCGGGTTGATCTCAGCCTGGATCTGGAGGCGAATGAATGAGTGACACCCCTATTACTGTGGTGGTTGTCGATGATCACCCTTTATTTCGTCGTGGCGTAGTCGAATTGCTAAATGATAGTGAGCAGATGACGGTTATTGCTGAGTATGACAATGCAGAGGCCTTACTCGACAATATCGAAAACACCTATCCGGATATCTTATTGCTTGATATGCAAATGCCCGGTAAGTCAGGTCTCGGCGTATTAAAACAGTTACGCGAACATGATAATCAATTAAAAATCATCATTATCACTGCCTGTAACGAACAGGATAAATTGCTCGAAGCCTTACGTTATGGTGCCAATGGTTATCTACAAAAAGACACCCCGCCCGATGAAATTTTGTCGCAGTTGATGTCGGTATTGCATGGCAATGTGGCGATGAACGCTGGGGCAGTCACCTCATTAGCCAGTCATCTTCGTGATAATAAGGAGGATGAAAACAGTCCATCCAATGCCATTCTGGCTCATATGACGGAGCGCGAACGAGAAACCTTGTTTTATATCGCTAAAGGGCTGAATAACAAATTGATCGCGCGTGAACTGGGCATCAGTGACGGCACCGTCAAAGTCTATGTAAAAAGTCTGCTGCGTAAGGTTAATTTACACTCACGACTGGAACTCGCCGCCTGGGCACATCGCAACCTCTCCGCTGAGTTGCTGGATAAGGAAGTGTAACCATGACACTGTTGAAGTGGCCTCGCCGTCATTCACAGGCTCAGGAAGAAGAGTCACAATTACTGCAACTGTTTAATAGTCTGAATGAAGTCGTGTTATTACTCGACAAACAGCATCAGGTGCAATTTGTTAATCAATACTGGGAAGTCATCACCGGGATTCCGGTTGAACAAACGCTGGGCCGCATGTTCTCCGATTTTCTGCATCCGGAAGAAATCCCCAGCTGGTCACAACTATTAAATAAAATCACACCTCGCCAACATGAAAACATCTGGTTTCGTTTGATCAGTGCCAGTGGCGAGCTACGTTGGTGTGAAATGCGTATTCAGTCGGTGAATAAAGATCAACCGTATCCTCTGTCTGCCACCTTATGCGATATCACGCCACAAGTACGTAATGAAGAAGTCCGCCATGCCAGTCATCGCAGCTTACAAAGTCTGGTTGATCGTTTGCCTGCCATGCTTTATCGGTCAAGAAACAATGCCAGTTGGAGTATGGAATACGTCAGTGAAGGCTGCGAGCTCATCACTGGTTACAGCGCAGAGAGCATGTTAAATCAGTCGCAAGTGTCGCTCGGTTCCATTATTCATCCGGATGATGCTACGCGTGTCTGGGATGATGTGCAGCAGGCACTGGAAACTATTTCACCGTTTGATATTCACTACCGTTTAACCAGAGCAGATGGCACTGAAGTCAGTGTTCAGGACAAAGGTCGTGGCCTGTATTCGGGAAGTGGTATGGTGCTTGGCGTTGAAGGGATTCTACTACTGACAGGAAAATCATAAGAAGCTGATTAAACTTACTTTTTTCAGGCTGATCTACCCCCATTTTTACCCTTTTGGGATACCCACTCAAGAGGATTTCTCCCGCTAAAAAAGCGAGCTATTTTGGTTATTAAGCGCTGACGATTTTCGCAGCATGATTGACTAAAAATACTGATGGAGAGAACTTTATGGCAACTCGTATTGCGATACTTGGTGCAGGACCAAGTGGTATGGCACAACTCAGAGCATTCCAATCCGCCCAGGAAAAAGGTGCTGAGATCCCTGAACTCGTTTGTTTTGAAAAACAAGCTGATTGGGGCGGCCAATGGAATTACACCTGGCGCACGGGTTTAGATGAAAATGGCGAGCCTGTTCACAGCAGTATGTACCGCTATCTGTGGTCAAACGGCCCGAAAGAATGTCTTGAATTTGCTGATTACACGTTTGACGAACACTTTGGTAAGCCCATCGCCTCTTACCCACCCCGTGAAGTGTTGTGGGACTACATCAAAGGCCGCGTTGAAAAAGCTGGCGTCAGAAAATATATCCGTTTTAATACCGCAGTTCGTCATGTTGAATTCAACGAAGACAGCCAAACTTTTACCGTCACCGTGCAGGACCATACTACTGACACGATTTATTCTGAAGAGTTTGACTATGTTGTCTGTTGTACCGGTCACTTCTCAACACCATACGTGCCTGAATTTGAAGGCTTTGAAAAATTTGGTGGCCGCATTCTGCATGCGCATGACTTCCGTGACGCATTAGAATTTAAAGACAAAACCGTATTACTGGTCGGCAGCAGTTACTCAGCTGAAGATATCGGCTCACAATGTTATAAATACGGCGCGAAAAAACTGATCAGCTGCTACCGTACCGCACCGATGGGCTATAAATGGCCTGAAAACTGGGATGAAAGACCCAACCTGGTTCGTGTTGATACTGAAAACGCTTATTTTGCCGATGGTTCATCAGAAAAAGTCGATGCAATTATTCTGTGTACCGGTTATATCCATCACTTCCCCTTCCTCAATGACGATCTGCGTCTGGTCACCAATAACCGTTTATGGCCGCTCAACCTTTATAAAGGCGTGGTGTGGGAAGATAATCCAAAATTCTTCTACATTGGCATGCAGGATCAATGGTACAGCTTCAATATGTTTGATGCGCAAGCCTGGTATGCCCGTGATGTAATTATGGGTCGACTGCCATTGCCATCAAAAGAAGAGATGAAAGCCGACAGCATGGCCTGGCGTGAAAAAGAACTGACGCTGGTTACGGCTGAAGAAATGTACACCTACCAGGGTGACTACATTCAGAATCTGATTGATATGACTGACTATCCGTCATTTGATATTCCGGCAACCAACAAAACCTTCCTGGAATGGAAACATCACAAAAAAGAAAACATCATGACCTTCCGTGACCATTCCTACCGTTCACTGATGACTGGCACGATGGCACCGAAACATCACACGCCATGGATAGATGCACTGGATGACTCACTGGAAGCTTATCTCTCAGATAAGAGCGAAATTCCTGTAGCAAAAGAAGCTTAAAACAACATATTCAAACTGGAGAATATCATGACAAGCGTCACCAAGATTATTGATAAAACCGTCGAACCGATTGAATCGGATTTGGATGGCTGGGTAAAACAGGTGGGTAACCCCACTATGAAAACCTGGATTGAGTATAAAAGTGAAGATGGCAGCATTTTATCAGGACGCTGGGAAGCGACTGAAGGCACCTATCATGCCACCTATGCTGGCTGGGAATTTGTGCACATTATGGCGGGTAAAGCCATTGTGACCGCTGAAGGCGGTGAGCCTCTCAGCCTGAGTGCAGGCGAATCAATGATCTTCGAAAAAACCTTTGTCGGTACTTGGGAAATTATTGAACCGATTACCAAACATTTTGTGCTGAAACTCTAGTTGAAGGCATTTAAACGATCTGTTCCTTGGAGTGAATGTCTTTGGCGTTCACTCCTTTTTTTATGCAGGAGCTTACCTTGATTCATACGATTTTTATTGCTGAGAACAGTCTTGGAGAGCAGGTTCAGGTCAAGAAAATTGATCTGATCACAGCTAAAGGTATCGTCGGTGACCGTAACTTTGATCGTGCTCAATGGCCAGGTCAGAACATTACTTTTATTGAAATAGAAGAAATCGAAGCCTTTAACAATAACTACCAGCAACGTATTCAACTCGCTGATACCCGGCGGAATGTTATCACCCAGGGTATTCGCCTCAATGATCTGGTTGGTAAGGAGTTCTTGATAGGTGATGTACGTTTCAAAGGTGTCGAGCTATGTGAGCCTTGTGCGACACTCGGTAAATTACTAAGTAATGAGACTTTAGCCAAAAAAGAGGTCGTGAAAGCCTTTGTGCATAAAAGTGGCTTACGTGCCGATGTGCTTTCAGATGGTGATATCCACGCCGGCATGACGTTTGACGTTATATAAACGGTGTAGCGACCTAAGCCGTCGCTACACCCCTGATTTAATCATTCATCTGATGCAGTAACGCAAAAATCGCTTCACGGCTTTGTTGCAGATAAGGCGTGTCATCAAATAACTCGGCTTCACTCTGTACATATTCCCCATCAGGTAATGACTTTTCAACAGCATAAAACGCATCAACCGTCCCATGCTCAGCTTCTAAGTGAAACTGTAATGCCCAGACGTATTTGCCCAAATGAAAGCCCTGATAGGGGGTAATCAAACTACTGGCAAAAGGAATCGCATTGACTGGCAATTCAAAACACTCACCATGCCAGCTTAATGGCTCAAACGAATCCGGCATCCAGGTAGCGGTATCATCCGTCTTAGTCACCGTATGCCAGCCAATTTCCTGCTGCTCATTCTGGTAAACCTTAGCCCCCATTGCACAGGCAATCAGTTGTCCACCCAAGCAAATGCCCAGTACTTTTTTACCGGCTTCAATCGCGTCTTTAATCAGCTTTTTCTCAGCAGGTAACCACGGATAAGTGTCTTCATCATTCACACTCATCGGGCCCCCCATAATCAATAACCAGTCAAAGGTATCAATCGTCGGTAATGCTTCATTAAAATCAAGACGATAGGTCTGTAACTCAAATTCTTTATCCGCAAACCAACCCTGCATTGAGCCAATCCATTCACCCTCTGCATGCTGCAAAATGGCTACTTTCTGCACTGTAAATACTCCGTAAACTTTTTCTTTCAGAGACGCTGATTCAGTTAATACCTGTCAGCCATCCCATGGATTAATGATCGTATCGATCACGCTAAATAACTGTTATGGCTAGAATAGTTCAAGACAGAACCGAAAGAAACAGTGCATTATGATCTTTGCCGAAATCCGATATGTTTAGCTGATATATTCCCTATCGTTAACGGTTGAGCACCTGTTGCAACATAATATCTTCCATCAGCCCAATTTCATCTTCGCTGATCAGTAATGATGGCATAAATCGTATAACATCCGCCTGCGTCGCATTAATCAATAAACCCGCCTGAAACGCTCGTTTCATCAGCTCTTTGGCTACCGGACGATGAAAACAAATCGCTTGTAATAAGCCCTGACCTCTGACTGACTTGATAAGCCCATACCTGTCATGCTGCTGAAGTGTTTTTAAACTACGACTGAGCTGCTGACTTTTTTCATTCACCGCGTCCATAAAACCGGGACGTATTAACTCAGTTAATACCGCCAGCCCAGCAGCTGTGGCTAAGGGGTTACCATTAAAGGTACCGCCCTGATCACCAAAGTCAAAACAGGCCACCTGATCGGTGACTAAAAGTGCAGAGAGGGGAAAGCCCCCGCCCAGACCTTTACCCAGGGTCATCATATCGGGTTGTATATCTGCATGTTGATGGGCGAATAACTGTCCTGTCCGCCCCATGCCTGTTTGCACCTCATCGACGATCAGTAACAAGTCCTGCTTTTTGGTCACTTCCCGTAGCTGTCTGAGAAAAAGCGGATCAGCAGCGATGACCCCGGCTTCACCCTGCACCGGTTCCAACATCACCGCCACCGTGTTCTTATTAATGGCTGCTAAAACGGCATTGATATCGTTCAATGGCACATGCTTAAAACCCGCTAATTTTGGAGTAAATAACTCGGCCCACTCGGGCTTGCCTGAGGCAGACATGGTCGCCAGAGTTCGACCATGAAACGCACGCTCAAAACAAATAATTTCATAAGCGCCGTTTTTGTATTTGCTCCCCCATTTTCTTGCCAGTTTGATTGCCCCTTCATTTGCTTCCGCACCACTATTGGCAAAAAAGACCTGATCAAAGCCGCTGTGTTTGACTAATAACTGACTCAAGGCAATCATCGGTTCGTTATAAAACGCCGGACTGGGATTTATGAGTTTGCCAGCTTGCTCTGAGATTGCCTCAACAATCGCCGGATGGCTGTGCCCTAAACAATTCACTGCCCAGCCCTGAAGGAAATCCAAATAACGCTTCCCCTGATTATCGGTCAACCAGGAACCCTCTCCGGCCACCATCACAATATCTGGCCGTTCGGCAATGTTCATGACTGCGTCCACGTTCCACTGTGTCATGTGTTATTCCCTCTCTACCGCCGTCATTTCGTATTCTACGGCCAGGGTTTTCAAGCCACTGTGGCTGGTTTCGAGAATGCGGCGAGACTCATAAGCCTGATATATTTCAATAGAAAACCCTTCCGTTTTCGGATAGCGAACCACCAGATCCGCCAGCACATCTTCTGCCCATGTGCTGTCAATATTCATCTGACACCAAAGTTTGTGCTGTTTTTGAATGTTGATATGGTAACGCGACTTCATGATTGTTTATCCGGTGTTGTTAAACGATGCTGCCATGATTCAACCTGCCCGGAATCAATACGCTTTTGAGCCATATCACGCCATGTTTGCGCCAGATAAGGAATATCTACCATGGCTTTTAACGCCGTCAGGTTCAAAGTATCTTCAAACAAATAGCTTAATAATCTGGCAATAGACCAATCGGGGTAAGGCCGTTGCAGTAGCACCAATGAATCGCCGGCCTGAAGGTAACCAGGGGTAATAACACGATAATACCAACCGATCGTTTTCAGGCTTTGTACCTGTTTTGCCATCTCTGGATAGTCATAACGTGCATTGAGTTTCCAACATGGCTGCCGGCCTTGTGACACCTGAATAATGGCTTCACCCAACTGGAAAATATCACCAATACAGACATCCGATTCGATTAAGCCTGTGGTACTGATATTCTCACCAAATCGACCGACACTAAACGCGCCATCGGTATACTTTTTCAGGTGCTTTTGCAGTGTGGAATAATGCTCCGCGGGAAAATGATGCAGCGCTTTCTCCACGCCGCCGTGATGACGCCTGTCAGCTTGTTCATCTCCCAACAAACCTTCCGTTCCCAAATACACACGGTCCTGAATAATGTGTTTGTTCATCGCACTCGGCTCACCATTAAGGCCTAATGGTGCTGATTTGCCTATCAGGACGGCATCCACCGTGACTATCGGTAATAACAATTTCATAATCCAATGCTCTCGAGCCAGTCTGTAAAAAATAAGTGGGCTTGTTGTTCCAGTTGCGGTCCGTAATGTGTGCTCGCCTCCCGTAATGCCATAACAGAGATGCCTGACTTGGAAAGCTCACAGATATGACCCACAAACCAATGCTCTAATGAAGCAGTGAAAACTTCAGGGTGACATTGCACTGCCATCACCTTTTCGCCCCATGAAAATATCTGGTTTTCATACCTGTCAGATGAAGCAAGTAAGGTCGCCCCAGCAGGTAAATCAAAGGTTTCGCCATGCCAATGAAACATCGTGGTCATCGCCGACGAAAGATGCTTAACGGGAGAGTGCTGAGCGAATGAGCTAAGACGTAAGGGATACCAGCCAATTTCAGCTTGCTTGCCAGGGTATATGTTTGCTCCCAGGGCTTTTGCGATCAGCTGTGCGCCTAAACATAGGCCGAGTGTGGGCAGACCCAGCTCAAGACGCTGTTGTACCAACGCCAGCTCTGAGGCAATAAATGGAAACAAGGCTCCATCATTAACGCTGATCGGCCCACCCAATATCAGCAGTAAATCAATCTGTGTATTGTCGAGCTGACTTAAATCGTCTATTGCAACATCAACGTAACGCAATGTTATGTCTCGATCCATAAGCACACTGGCGAGTATCCCAGCATCCTCAAAAGCAAGATGTCTGAGTGCAATCGCAGTTTTCATCTCTGCTCCTAGTCAATAAGTTCATGTTCAATAGCTAACTTCACTAAGTCTGCTGTGCTGTTCAATTCCAACTTCCGTTTCAACTGAGTCTGGTAAGTCGCCACTGTTTTTTTACTGATACTTAATATGTCGGCGATATCACCGACTCCCTTGCCATTGGCCAACAGACATAACACTTCAAATTCACGGGTACTGAGCTTATCTATCGGGCTGTCACCCATGACATTGCTCATCGCCATTTTCTGAGCCACCTCATGACTCAAATAGCTGCGTCCTTGTGCCACCTGTTTAATCGCATGAAATAAATCATCAATCGCCGTCGACTTCAGTACAAAAGATAATGCACCAGCCATTAAAGCCTGCTTGGCATACATCACGGCTGAATGCATGGAATAAATGATGATGCGAGCATCAGTATCACGTGCTTTAATTCGTCTCGCAGTCTCGATGCCGCCTATACCTGGCATGGATAAATCCAATACCACCACATCGGCTTTTTGCTGACAGTAATGCTCATACGCCAACTCACCACTACTTACACAGGCAGACACCTGCCAGTTCATGTCTTTAAGCATCGCTTCCAGTCCGCTTCTGATGGCGGGATGATCATCAGCTATCAAGATGTTCATCTGTGTCAGCTCACTAATGGAAAAAGTGCATTGATATGTGTCCCGGCATGCTGGTTTATTTCAAATTGACCGCCCAGCGCCTGCACCCGATCACGCATACCCGTCAGCCCTAATCCAATACGTTGCCCCGAGGCTGATGACATACCCCGACCATTATCAGAAAGTGCGAACTGAATAAGGTCAGGGGCATAACACACCGTAATGGTGACAGCTGTAGCCTGAGCATGACGAGCCACATTGGTGAGTCCTTCCTGTAGCAGTCGATAAATGCTGTGGGCGTGGTCACGAGGCATGGCATCCACATCGCCTTCGAGCCTGAATGACACCTCTAGCTGACTTGATGCTTGCCACTGTGCCACCAATTCAGTCACTTGTTGTCTGAAGTCGACATCCTCCGGAACGGGTGATTTTATATTTTGTAATAATCCCCTCACCTGCTGATGCGTTTTATCCAGCGTGCAAAGTATCTGCTGAGCGTATTCCTGTGCTGCACCCAGTTGAGATGATCGTAAGATCCGTTCAGAAAATAATTTGATTAAAATTAACTCTTGCCCAAGCTCATCATGCAGCTCTCTCGCCAGAGACTGGTGAAATGAACTCAACTCGTCATTAACAGCCGCCATTGGCTGTTGTTCTAGTCTCGCATTCATCATTTTTACCCTTTTTACACCAAAACTGTCTGAGTGATTTCAGAATAATTCCCTGATGTGTGAGCAATTCTCTCAGAACAAAAGTTGCATGTATAAGTTTAAATATTTATGTTATTGATAATTTTTATGAATCAATTGATACGATATGGAACTCAGACATTTACGCTACTTTAAGGTCGTTGCTGAACTACAGCACTTTCATCAGGCTGCTGAAAAACTGCATATCACCCAACCGGCTTTATCCAATCAAATGAAACAACTGGAAGAGGAACTCAATACCGCCTTATTTCACCGTGTTGGCCGCCATGTCAAACTCTCGGAATCTGGTGCAAAAGTACTGGAAGTTGCCAATAAAATTCTGAATGAAGTCGACTTACTGAAAGAAGCAGTGAGTGATATTGAGTCGGGTCAGACGGGCAGTTTACGTATAGGCGTATTACAATCGATTAATGCTTTGTATTGTCGGGAAATTGTCTTAGAGTTTGACCGGCTGCATCCGGGTATCGCTCTGCACATAGAAGAGCTATCTAATCGGCAAATTGAGCAGCGTTTATTGACTGGCGATATTGATGTTGGCATCGGTTTTATTCTTGATAAAAAATACCATCATGATCTGCTTTTTGAATCTTTATTTTCTGAAGCATGGAAATTGATCATCAATCATGAGTCGGCCAAATATGCTTCAGCCATCATGCAAGGCCAGCCACATCCGCTGAAAGCCGTGTTGTTACCAGAAGGATTTGAAACCCGAAGCGTGGTTGATCAGTTTTTCGAAGATCACCAGATATTTACCAGCAAAATAACAGAAGTAAATACCATTTCCTTTATCCTGGATCTGGTTGAAAACGGCATGGCATTCAGCATTTTACCGGAGGCTTTTTCGCGGCTAAATACCTCTGCTAAACGTCGTGAATACGACTTAAGCCCCGCCCCCAAAGAACGACAAATTGGTCTGTTTACCGTCAAAGATCGACTGCGTAAAAAAAGTGTCGAACATTTCTGCACTTTAATCAGAAATCAATTGAAACAATAAAAAAACCCGGCATGAAAACCATGCCGGGTCGAGGTCATTTACTATGAGAATATAACCGCTTATAAGCTAAACACACTCAACACACCCCCCAGGTTTGTCCAGTTGGATAAAGCTCTATAAGCACCAACGGCACCTAAACCATCGGCATCATTTTCAAGTGATGGAATAGCCATACCAATACCAGCCCAACCACCAACACCAGACAAAATAGAAATATATTGCTTACCATCATGTTTGTAGGTGTTCACATTACCAATAATGCCCGAGGCGGTTTTAAAGCGCCAAAGCTCGCGACCTGATTGAGCATCTACTGCTTTTAAATAGCCTTCAAGCGTGCCATAAAAAACAACATCCGTAGCCGTCGCTAAAGCACCAGACCAGACTGAAAAACGCTCAGGATTAGACCAAACGATTTTACCTTCTCGGGCATCCCAGGCAATAAAGTTACCCATATTGGTGCCACCCGGTGCCGGATACATACTTAGCGTTGCCCCGACATAAGGCTGACCAGCAACGTATTCCACCTCAAATGGCTCATAATCCATACAAATATGGTTTGTCGGCACGTAGAAAAGTCCCGTCCGTGGTGAGTAGGCAGCAGGTTGCATATCTTTTGAACCCTGCGCTGCAGGACAAATACCGCTGGTGGTGACATCCGGCCCATTCTTCGCCGTTGAGTATTTTGCCACCCGATCATGCAAGCCTGTTTTTAAATTGACCCCGTTTGACCAGTTCACTGTCGGGTCATATTTTTCTGCCACTAACAATTCACCATTTGCCCGGTCCATCGTGTAGGCAAACCCATTACGGTCAAAATGCACCAGCGTTTTTCTTTGTTTGCCTTTGACTTTTTGATCCACCAAAATATTTTCATTGATACCGTCATAGTCCCATTCGTCAAACGGTGTCATCTGATAGACCCATTTTGCCATGCCCGTATCAAGATCACGGCCGAAAATTGACATGGTCCATTTGTTATCACCTGGACGTTGAACTGGGTTCCAGGTAGATGGATTCGCCGTCGCGTAGTAGAAGGTATCCAGGTCTGGATCGTAAGAATACCAACCCCAAGTCGTTCCACCACCAATTTTCCACTGATCACCCTGCCAGCTATTTAACGATGAATTTTTTCCTACTGGTTTTAACATTGACGTGGTTTTATCAGGATCAATCAGCATATCTTCATCCGGTCCAGTGCTATAAGCCTTGTATTTCACATTGCCATCCAGGTCATAGGCCTGGACATAACCACGTACCCCAAATTCACCACCGGAAATACCGACAATCACTTTATCTTTAAAAACATGCGCCGCTGCAGTACTGGTGGCACCTTTTCTTGGGTCATCACGCTTATCTGACCACACCACTTTTCCGTCTTCAGCATTCAAAGCGACTAACGTGGTATCAGCCTGATTAAGAAAAATTTTGCCATCAGCATAAGACAAGCCACGATTGACTGTGTCGCAACACATGACGGGTACAGTTTCATCGTAATTTTGCTTGGGCTCATATTTCCATTTAATGGCGCCATCATTATTTAAGTCCAGCGCATAAACAATGTTTGGAAATGGCGTATGTAGGTACATCGTGCCATCAATAACTAAGGCATTACCTTCGTGTCCACGTAAAACACCGGTCGAGAATGACCAGGCCATGCCTAAATCTTTCACATTATCTTTATTAATCTGTGTCAGCTCAGAGTAACGTTGATTATTGTAATGACCCGCAGGCATGACCCAGTTATTAGGGTTTTCCTGCATTTGTTGAAGTTCGTCAGCAGCCACCAATGCTGGCGTGGCTGATAGCAAAGCAATAGAAAGTATTTTCAGCTTCATTTCTTTGTCCTTTTATCGTTGTTTTTGGCATGTTCGACATGCCATACAACTGTATAAAAGACCGTGAGACGGGTCATTTGGACAAAGGCTTGTTTAAGACTCAGAGAAACGCTGATCTGTTCTTATCTACTTTTCATTATCAAAAATGTGAATCATGAGTACATCAACTCAATATACCTAGTTAGTGGCTGAGCGTTAACACATCGATAATTACTGGCACCACAGAAATAGCCAATAACATTCCCATGCTCAGATTAATCAGTCGCATCGCTTTATTCGAATGAATAAAAGAACGTGAAGCATGACCAAGATATAACCATAACGAAAGACAAATCGCTGTGACCACTAAAAACATAACGGCCATCAATACAATATTTCCCCAACCTGAATCCAGCGAGGAGTAGGTCGTCACGGCACCAATGGCAATAATCCAGGCTTTGGGGTTTAACCATTGGAAAATCATTCCCCCCAACACAGACATCGGTTTTTGTTGAATACCGGTGTTGGAAGACGGTTTTTGGGTGGCGATCAACCAGGCCAGATAGAGTAAATAGACAATGCCAACAACTTTTAAAATCAGATGCAACACCGGGTATTGCTTAAACAGCGTGTTCAAGCCCATACCGATGGCCAGCAACATCAATGGAAAGCCAAAACACACCCCCAAATAAAACGGCAGGGTACGTTTAACCCCGTAGTGCAGCACCGAGTTTAGAATCATGATGTTATTCGGACCCGGCGTAATGGTGGAAGCAATTGCAAATAATAAAAACGCCGTTACATTCATACACTGATCTCAGGCATAAATAATAAATCTGTCACCCCGACATAGACACCTGCCTGGTTCAGTGCTGTGGTAATTTGTCCCCGATGATGGGTTTGATGGTTAAAAAAATGAATAATCGCCTGAGTGAAATCGACATTCTTTTCGGCAGCAGCTGCCAGACTCGTATAGACCAAGCGTTCTGGCAAAACTGTCTCCTCGAGTGAAGCTGCCCAATCAAGTATCTCCAGATCTAATTCATCACGCGCTTTTTTTAGCTCCGTGAACTCACTGTAAAGTTCCTGATCCAATGCCTTCAGATCAGCTGAAGGAATCTGACCTTTAAATCGGTCTAGCCACATCCGATCGCACAACAATAGATGGTTTAAGGTGCCATGAATGGATTTGAAAAACAGTCCACAGTCGGCCTTGCGATCCTGATCACTTAATTGACTGGCTGCCAGATAAACAGACTGGTTCATCCATTGGTTATAACGTGCCATTAACTCCGCATAAGTCGCGATATCCAACTTCATCACAAGCTCCTTCATTGAGAGCAAAGAAGAAAATTCTAAATCATTCCATCTTATTTTTTTCAATCAAAATCAGTGGCTAAGGCAAGTTTATGATGTCTTTTTTTGAAGGTTTTAGTAATAAAAGTGAAAATCATCCACCGGCAACTCATTGATTATGCAAGTACTTAACGATAGAACAAAAACGCGATTAAGACTGCATAGCAATAGCATAGTCAGAGTTTGTCTTATAGAAAAATGAGCCAAACACTCAGACTTTTGAAAGCCGATCCTATTTGATCCATAGCAGTTGTCAGCGAAGTAGCTACCTTACTGCGCCACCAACGTATCAGCCCGATAAAATGCACCTGCATTTTCACCCAAGACTTTCACTAGTTTGGGCAGTAATGCCGTCATGGTCTCCATCAATTGCCAGGGTGGATTGATGACATAGATGCCCGATGACGTCATACCACGTGTGGAAGCATCCGCATCCAACCCTAGTTCATAGCGTTGTATATGAGTAATGCCACTATTAATCAACTGTTTATCCAGTCGATTAATACGTGCCCTGTCGACCACCGGATACCAGATTGCATACGTACCCGTAGCAAACTTTTTATGGGCTTTCTCGACAGTATGAAACACCTCGTCGTAATCCGATTTGATCTCATAAGACGGGTCAATCAACACCAGTGCCCGACGTGACTCCGGCGGTAATAAACTCAGCAAACCTTTCAAGCCATCTTCTCGCCGTACACGAGCCTGCTTATATTGGCGCAGATTATTGGTCAGGAATACACTGTCTTCCGAATGCAACTCAAAACACCATGCCTGATCCTGAGCACGTAAATATTGCATCGCCAACATGGGTGAGCCAGGGTAAAACGTCAGGTCATTGCCATCATTCACCGTCTTCACTGCCGTCTGATACGCCGCCAACTCTGGCCAGTCCAGATGAAACACCTTCGTAATACCTTTCTGATATTCCTGATTTTTTCCAGCGTGGCCTGAGCGTAAATGATACAAGCCCGCCCCGGAATGGGTATCAATATAACTAAAGGCTTTTTCTTTTTTCACCATATGCTGAAGCAGTTCGATCAGCACAATATGTTTCAGCACATCAGCAAAATTACCCGCATGGAATGAATGACGATAACTTAACAAAGCAGAATCCTACGCAGGTTAATGAAGTTGTTCTGCAAATTATGCCTGTTGGTGGGGGAGTGCGTTGGAAAATGTTATGAGAGATTAGAAGCACATAAAAAATAGCTACCAACTCATCTTCGTCTGAGAAGAGATTTAGACAGTTTCAATAATAAAAGCCTTTAAATTTACTAATCATGACAATTACTTCAAAACCACTCTCTCCTCTCAATACTGTACTAAAGTACAATTTTTATTTTCTTTCCAACAACATAAACTACAATTGCTTCATTATTTTAATAGAGCCAAACTTGGTGTGAGCCAAGGACGGAAAGCTACAGGTCTTCCCCATGGAAAGATGGCTGGGTTGCATGACTTTATGGAAATAGCAATGAAAAAAGTACTAGCTGGTCTAGCAATTATTTTGGGGGTATCCGCACAAGCACACGCTGCAGGTGTCAATTTAGTATCAAACGGCTCATTCGAAAATCCTGATATTCAATCTGGCTCATGGACCATTCTTTATGATGGTGATTTAACCAACTGGGAAGCTGGTGAAGACGGTGTTGAAGTGCGTGATAACAAAGCAGGCACAGCCTATGATGGTGATCAGTTTGTTGAGCTGGATACGACTCACAACAGCAGCATCACACAAACTTTAGCAACAACGGCTGGCTCATCTTATGAGTTATCATTTGCTTATTCTGGTCGCATCAGCCAATCAGCTGATACAAATGCTATTTCTATATTCTGGAATGGTGTGATGGTTGACACCGTTACTGCTATCGGTGGCGCTCAACATGACTGGGTTGTTTACACGTTCTTAGTCGATGCTGTGGGTAATGATATTTTGACTTTCGCAGCCAATGGTCTTGATGACTCATTTGGTGGTAGCTTAGATGCTGTATCAGTGAGTGCTGTTCCAGTTCCAGCGGCAGCCTTCTTATTTGCTCCAGCATTACTTGGTTTTATGGGGTTACGCCGTAAAACTGCAAAAATAGCGTAATAAAGATTAGTTAACTTTCTAGTCTAGAAAAAACAAGCATTTAAGCCTCCAAAATATTTTTTGGAGGCTTTTTTTGCCTGGTTATTGCTGTTATATCAGTTCACTTATTAAAATATTACTATCGATTATCTGAGATCCCACTAAAACTCGATAGCATTCCAGTGATTGACTTTCATCCTGATGAACGAGCTTATTAACAAGCTACTTAATATTCATTCTTAAACAACCTGACCCGGTTTCGCCCATTTCTCTTAGCATCGTACATAGCAAAGTCAGCACAATTTAATAGCCCATCCTCTTCAGTACTATGCACAGGATAGAGCGCCACACCAATACTGGCTCCGACGCTGACAGTTAAATCCTCAAATGTCATGGGGCTTTGCAGTGTCTCCAAAACTTTCTCAGCAACGTGGATGGCGGCCTGTTCATCGCTGACTTTATGCAGCAATACGACAAACTCATCACCACCAAGTCTGGCGACGGAGTCAGGTTTACGGAGACAGCCACGGATTCGTTCGGCACACTGAATCAATACGGCATCCCCCACATCGTGTCCGTGGGTATCGTTAATCGGTTTGAACTCATCCAAATCGATAAACATTAAGGCTAACGCATATTTATCCCGTTCTGCCATGGTCATCGCTAAATGCAGCCGTTCTCTGAACAAGATTCGATTTGGCAACCCGGTCAGTGCATCGTGATGAGCAAGATGCTGAGCGTGTTCTTCCATGACTTTTCTATCGGTAATATCAAAAAACCAAGCCAAAATCATTTGCTTGCTGTGATATTCAATCTGAAGATAGGAGGCGATAACCCATTTCGTTGATTGCTGGCTATCAGGGAAGTAGAGTTCAACTAATTGGTTATTCACCTGCTGGCCATGTTCAATTAACTTCACCGTATCATCATATTCCAATTTATTCGCGTAATAACGTCGAAGCGTCACGCCTAAAGCTTCCTGATGTTTCTTTTCGATTAAAGAGGCATAACTTTTATTCGCAAATACCACTTCTTGTGTGTCGATATCAATGATCGATGCGGCGGTAGGGCTAAAGTCCAACATCATTCGCAAGCGTGATTCGCTTTCTAATGCTTTGATGCGTAGCTTTGCATTTTCCAGGAAGGTTTCACCTGATTTTTTAGCCGCCAGAAAAACAAATAATACAAACAGCACCAGTATGGCACTCATACCATATGTTATCGGTTCCCCTTGCTGAACAAGTATCAGAATATGTGGAATCATAGTGGGAAGAACTAAAGCCACCACCGATCTTCGGTCAACCGAGAGTGAAGCCATACCACCCGAAGCTATCCCGCCAATGGTAAAAGACAAAAATGCCTGATAGGCAATATTGTCTTGAGGCATCAGGATGACCCCACCTATTCCCCAGACAATGCCCGACATCAAAACACTGAAACGAAAGTACTGTAGCCATCGAGTCTGATTAAGTTCTGCTTTGTTATGATCTCTATGCCAGCACACCAACAAAATACATCGTGAGATCAAAACAATCACCAACACCCCGTACCAGCTCAAGGAGGTCAACAGTGACGTCACCGGGAGTTGAACAATAATCAGTATCAAACCCAGCGCGGCATTGATGGCGATAGAAAAAAAACTCGCCGTAAAAAGCAGTTTAAGTTTCTGTTCTAAAACGCTTTCAACGTAAACTGGTTGGTCAGATTTGCTCTGGCACATCTAACGACCTACACAGCTTTACTAGTACAAACGCATGTTTTACGTTTCACATTCACTCCCCCAGCATTTTATTTGGGTAAGTTTATCTTATACCCGTATGTAAACAGATGCCACAGATTCAATCACACTGTTTATCTCACTCTGAATCAAGGATGCATCTATTGATAGTAAACCCAGTTAATTGTGTTAGGCGTCCTATTTTGCTAGGGTGAAAATGACATCGGCGGTAAAGAAAATTCTTCAACAATAATGTATGTCTACCGCAATACCATTCATTAGTGATTATCACTCTACTCAACTCAGAGTTATCAAATAAGTCGTTTCACTCTTGTAATAGCGAGAAGTCTTCTTTAACTAATTCAAGGAAAAATACAATGACACTACAAAAAATAAACACAGAAAACACAACAAACGTTTCAAGTATTATCGCTGCCTCGCTGAAGCTCTCAGATGAAGAAGAAAAAGAAGCAGAAGAAACGCCTGAGGCGCCAAAGCCCTCAGAGGGAACATATCAACCAGACGATCCTGATGATAAAAAACAGAAAGATGCTGAAAAGGCACCGATTATGCCTCAACCACCTACACCACCGTAGTGGCAAAAGCCATTGTGGTATATGGGTTTAAAACCAAGATATCTAATATGTTAGTGGCAGTGATATAGCATATTCAGGGTCAGCGCCCAATAGCCTACTTCCCCTATTGTGGTACGGTCATTAGGCTATTCTCGATAGGTTATTAACCTGACCCTAAATATCACTGAGCTAGCCTCAGCATGGTTAATACAGTTAATATTCTTGCTGAGTTACATCACACTAGCAGTGCATTTTGTACATCGTCACGCCGACGTTATCAAGCTCGCCAACTGTCATTATTGTGACTTCTAAGCCATAGATACTTGGTTTTTCCATTGAACACTCAAGCGTAGTCTTAAGAAACATTTCTGTCTTAGACGTGACAGGCGATTCATCATTGTTATAAAAAAAGATTTCTTTGTCGTTCTGATTTCTTCCTGTGTGAGCGACACCTTCTTCGAGCAATACCTGATTCAATTCTGCGGTGTCACTTCTTAACTGAGCAAATGAATTTGTGGTGCTTTGGCTGGAGTAGTTAATTGATACGATTTTATTGTTATCAACGCCCACTATTAGCTTTATCTTGTTTTTTTGCTTCTGGTTAGAACGACATGTCCAATAATTAACAGCAAAACGATCCTTAACTCTACATTTAAAGCCATTCTTTGTGAGTTCCTTGAACTCTTCGACTGAGGAGTTAAGCGAAAGACCATTAATTTTAAACGACTCTATGCGCTCAGGAATAAGGCTATCCGAAGCGAGAGCCTGCATGGAGATACTTGCCAGAACAATAAAGAGAAAACGATGTGCGTACTTAAGGTAATTTTTTGGCATGATAGTGTTTGTCCTTAATGATTGAAATTAAAATCCCTAATTATCTAGGTCAGTGTAAAAATGGCTAAAATCAAACATTCTGACCCTATTGATTTTGATGTTCTCATGGATTCTTTTAACTTATTGATGATATCTAGTTCAGAGTTCATATAAATCTAACGCCAGCCGTAACCGGCGCATTTGTAGTGAGCGCAGCGAACGAAAAATGCGTCCGAGTTTACGGCATTGTTATGCATTTCTGCCTCAGAGGGTGAGATTTGGAGCCCCTAGGAGCAAGTAACCAAAAATGACGAGGAAGCTTACGCTGAGCCCGATTTTTCGAAGGTGGTTGCGCTTTTTCAATGCCTCTTTAGACCTAGCCCAAGCTCTTACGTTGACGGCAAGATATAAAATAATGACTCCCGTAAATATAAATAGACTCCGTATAGAACCTGGCCCATTGGTTGCTATCGAATATGCGCCAATTAATATTGATGCGATCGCTATAAGTAAGATAAGCGGCCAAGTCTTTTCTGATAGAAACTCAAGCTTCGTGACCAATTTCTGTAATCTCGGGAATTCCTGAATACGAGGCACAATGCTATTCAAGAGCAATATTGCTACAAAAACTACAAATACGAACGAACCAAGGCCCCAAAGCTCCTCTTCGCTAGGTGAGCAACCTTGGAGAAGTAAGCTGGTGCCTAAGAATAAGCTTGCTGCGTTTTTGTTTCTATTTCTCTTCATCTAGGACATATCTTAATTTTCGTTTCAACTCTCTGACCCAGGAGTATCGGTTTGGTAAAAATGGAATCGACAGAACAGCGATCACTCCAACCAGAAGAAATAAAACAGCGGCAGTTCCTTCCTTTGTAATGAAAAATGCGACGAGACCACCTAGTACACCGATGGCGGCAGCAGCGCCAATAATCCAAAGTATTCCGATAGGTACGACAGGTAATGGCATGTTTATCCTCTATAGCTGATTTCTAATGCATAACAGTGTGTTTTATGAGGCCACTGGCCTCATAATAAATATTAAACAGACGGCCTTATAATTCATTTTTAAAAAGTCTAACACGTTGATTATTAATGAAAGTCATTTTTTATTCAGAGAATTATAAGGCCAACAGTTTGAGCATACAGTGAAAAATAGTGCCAACACATTGGCATCTTCGGGTTCAGTTTTAATATCAAACTATAGCGTTCTACCCTAATCTCCAGCTAAACGCGCTTTTGAGCCTTTCAAGTGTTGATTGAGTGCGTCTAAGCGTTGTTTCATTTCTCCTGATTTTTCAACGAGTGTGGTGGTGTTAACAAGGTTGGCCAGTACTTCATCCTTCTCAAGGCATTTTTCTTCAATTGTCTGTTTAGGATCATCAGAGAAAAGTTGAGTCAGTTTCACACCAATTTCTTCAATCCATTCTCTGTCGGCATCGGGGGTGGAAGGTAAGTCGCCGAGATCTTTGATGACTTGCTGAAAGGAGGTAATGAACGCTTCACGTTCGTCTGCAATATCAAACAACTGGTGCTGAATATTTTCTTTGCTTAATTCTTCACCCATGGCACGGTAAAAATCGACTGTTTGTATGATTAATTTCAGAATTTCCAGAGCATCAGCCTGTGCATCTGTTCGTATTATCGACATATTAAACGTCTCCAGAATCGGTAGGTATGTCCCCGACAATTGCCTCTATGGCTTCAGGGATAATCTCAAATTCGACAGGGGTCGTGGTTTTAAATTCACCATCAGCTTCCAGCTCTTTGGGTTTAGAGGTGTAAATACTGAAGTGTTGAGCAGAGTGGCGCACGATATGACGCTCATTTGCCAATGCCCCATCACGTAAATTAGGCCCCAATAATAACAATTGCCACCATGGCCGTGGCTTGATAAAAAACAAATGAAGCTGACCGTTTACTAAGGTAGAGCGCTGGTCAACAATATTGCCTCCACCGTAATACCGACCATTGCCAACAGCAAGATGAATGGCTCGGCTTGAGTTCTGCCAGTCATCGGTTTTGATATGGACTTTAAAGCTTTTGTTTCGCTTGATGGCTTTAAAGAAGGCACCTAAATATGCCAACACACCAAACCATTTTTTGCTATCTGAGCTGAGTTCTCGTGTAACATCGACGCCCAGCCCGATATGAGCAACATTCACAAAAAAATGATTATTTACTTTGCCCAGACTAATCCGTTCGCGTTTACCATCAACCATCACTTGTGCTGCGGCGATTAAATCTTCTGGCACACCCAGCGATCGCGCCAGATCATTGGCTGTGCCCAGCGGGAATATCGCCATGGTGCGTTGATATTTATGTATCGCTTCCAGCCCAGTGCTGATTGTCCCATCCCCACCGGCGAGGACAATCACGCCATCCTCACGTTCATAATTTTCAATGAGTGTGATTAAGTGATCTTCGCTTTCGGTTTCTTTGACTGAAATCTCAAACCCGCCAGATTTCAGTGTTTCTATGGCTTCTTGCAAAGCGTCTTCACTGCCGTTACGGCTGTGAGGGTTAATCAGTATCAAGGCATGCTGCATAAATTATTCCCTGTATGTGATCGCTTAATGCTCAATACGACGATATACCGCTTCCAGAAAGCTATAAAGACCAAAGGCCATTAAGCCGATAGCCACCGTCATGGTGAGCCAACTGTCAAAGGGTGTTGTCTGTAACCATTCCAACGCGTCACTGATCCCTTTATTCTCACTGGTGCCAGAAATAAAGGCGGAACGCAGAATCACCCAGCCAATAATGCACCAGACGATGCCTCTCGATATCAGCCCGAACTGACAGACTCTCTTTATCCAGCGATATTGAGACTCTGGCATCGCCATATATTGCTCAAAACGAGCCTTATAGCCCTTAAACAAGTGAGCAATACCCACACCCACTAATATCAAGCCAATAATACCAACGACGAAAGCCGTGATGTCTGATCTCAGATAGGCCGAGAGGCTGGAAGATGCCGAATCGCCTGACGAGTCCTCTGTGTTATGAAGCAATAACTTGATGGTCCAGTAACAAAGAATACTGTGAGTAATGGCACTTACGATTAAGGAGCCACGCACAACCAAGCCTTTAAACGAATGACCATGCCCATCGGCATCTTTGATGCCTTGAGTAAAGCGCCAAATAATGTAGCCAAGCAAACCAATAATAAGGATGACTAACAGCGTTTGACCAAAAGGCTGCTCTTTGAGATTGAGAATGGCACCTTTGCTACTCGCCTCTTCTCCTCCCAATCTTAGCGTAGAGAGAAAAGCCAACACGCCGATAGTGACATAGATAAGCCCTCTGGCAGCATAGCCCATCCGTGCCAGAATTTGATATGTCGTTGAGTGACTCAAAGCTGATTACTCATTCGGCACCGTGTCGATTTTTTCATGCACAAACTGACGTGACAGATACCAACACATTAGGGCCCATGCCGAACCAACCGTCCAGCCGGCCACCACATCGGTCGGCCAATGCACACCTAAATAAACTCGGCTGATACCCACCAGCAATGTCAGTAACACGGATGTACAGATGATCAGCAACTTCACCCGCCAACTTGTCTGAAACTGTGCAAGCAAGGCACCGAGTGTGAGGTAAGTGCTAGCTGACAACATAGAGTGCCCACTGGGAAAGCTTGATGTATAAACCAAGGTCGCATGCGTGACCAAATCAGGTCGGGCACGATCAAAACCACTTTTCAGCATAAAGCTGGCAAGTAATGCACCGCCGGTAGCCAGCAACACAACAAGAGCCAGTTTACGTTTATGAATCAGTAATAAAAAAATCATCACCCAGACACTGAGTAAGGTGAGAACGGTGTTTCCACCCAATGCTGTGATGTCCTTACCGACTTGCTCCAGCCAAGGAGGCCCAAGCAGATCTTCAGGATTATCGGGGTTACGCAATGACAGCAGAATCTTTTCATCCATGGCGAGCGTTTCGCCCTCTGTCACCTCATCGGCGACTTCCATAAACAACCACATTGAGCCAGATATCAGCAACAACACGATCCAAAAAGCGATTTCTCGTCGTCCTAACCATGTCAGTATCTTTTGCATACGCGTCCTTATCACTGCGAAAGTTCAGAATGGATACCCTATATGCAAATATCAGCTTCGTCACTAACCTGGATAAAACTTAGACGTTATCGATATTAACAAGGTGATGACAGCGTTTGCGAAAATCGGATAGTCGATCTGCTCTCAAGTGCGTAACGTGAACCGATTTGTTCTCTCACAGGTAATCTGCCATGGATCGACACTATCGGTTTATCAATCAATCAGCTTCCATTAGCTCTATTTGTGTATCTGAAGTTCTTTCATTATCAAACAAAAGGGTCAGCGGCTTACATAAAACCGCGATCACATTGGTCGCAACATTGATGGGGACGACTGCTGTTTTAGGCACGGCCGAGGCCATTGATTTTAACTGGATCGCAGGCACTGGTGACTGGGAAAATGCCAGCAACTGGTCTAATAGCTTCGGTTCAATGGTTCCAGATGAGGATGCGTCTGCGTATGTTGATAATGGCGGTACCGCACAGGTACAGACAACCGACTCAGTAGCGGGTTATGTCTACATAGGCAACGTAAATAGTGGAGCACTGGATATTTTTGGCGGCGGCCAATTGGAGAGCTTTTATGGTAATGAAATAGGCCGCAACGCTGGCAGCGGTGGAGCAGTGACTGTGGATGGAATTGGCTCAAGCTGGCAGCTCGCTGGCCCAAGTGCCAGTTTAGACGTGGGCGCCTCTGGTGAAGGCAGTCTTACTATTACCAATGGCGGTGAAGTGCTCAATGCTGACTCTTATTTGAGCACTTCGATAGGTGACAATGCTGGCAGCAGCGGTACGGTTACAGTGAATGGCACTGGATCGAAATTGACGAACATTAACGCCAGCATAAACGTAGGCAACTCGGGAAACGGCACGCTTAATATTCTTAATGGTGGTTCAGTCAGCAACACATTTGGCTCTGTCGGTCGTCAAGCTGGCGGCATAGGAACAGTAACCGTGAATGGCACTGGATCCAGCTGGAATAATACCAGCGCAATATTATATCTTGGCGAGTCAGGCAGCGGCACAATTAATATCATTAATGAGGGGATGGTCAATGTCGACAGTGGCACGCGGACGGTTTTATTAGGACGATTTAAGGGTGGCAGCGGCATACTGAATATTGGTAATGGTGGTGCGGCAGGTATTCTCAATGCGGCGGCAGTCAATGGTGGAGCAGGCATAGCCACACTCAACTTCAACCATAATGAGAGTAATTATTTTTTTACCAACGATAGTACTTCAGGTGGCGATACCATCAGAATAACTGGAACCACCGATGTCAATTTTGTTGGTAGCGGCACGACGTATATAAGTGGTAATAACACTTACACCGGCAGCACTAATATTAGTAGCGGAAAGCTGGTCGTTTATAACGGAGGAAAACTGGGAAACAACAGTGCGGTGACCGTTGGTACTGGTGCCATGCTTGAAGCATTATCTGATCTGACAATTGGCTCGTTAGCAGGTAATGGTACTGTTGATGTGGATACCGGGTCGGGTGGATTTACACTGACCGTTGGTGGCGATAATACGTCCACTGTTTTTAGCGGCACAATTATTGATTTTAGTTATTTAACTAAAACAGGCACCGGAAAGCTTACCCTGTCTGGCAATAACACATACTCCGGCGCCACCATCATCAATGATGGACTGCTTGTGGTGAATGGATCCATTGCCAACTCCGGTACAACGGTCAATGCAGGTGGTGCGCTGGGCGGTAGTGGCACACTTGGCAGTATTACAATCAATGGCGGCTCCCTCGCTCCTGGCAACTCGATCGGCACAATGAACGTGTCCGGTAGTGTTGATTTCTCTGGTGGCGGTGTTTATGAGGTGGAAGTGGACGCCGCAGGCAATGCCGACTTGATTAATGCCACCGCCATGGCCACCCTCACTAACGGCACGGTGTTAGTGCGACCTGAAAGCGGAAATTATAATCTCAGTACCGATTACACCATTCTCACTGCAGCAGGTGGATTAGGAGGCACAACGTTTGATAGTGTCAGCTCAAATTTTGCCTTTCTGACGCCAGCACTGACTTACGATACCAACAACGTTTTTCTCAACCTGAGCCGTAATTCTTCTGATTATGCATCTGTTGCAAACACACCAAATCAAACGGTTATCGGCACTACAATTGATACTCTCGTTAGTAATGGCAGCAGCGGTGTGAGTAACATTATCAATAACCTCAACACGCTAACAAGCGAAGGTGCCCGACAAGCTTTTGACTCACTTAGCGGTGTGCAGCACACCCACAGTAATCTGATTGCCTTGCAGTCAATGAATCAGTTCCAAGGAGTGTTACTCAGCCGCTTACACAACGCCCCACCCGCTCTGACCAGTAATGGTCAAATACAGTTAGCCTACAATAACACCGGTGTAATGACCGATGCAGGAACTACGCTATTCGGAGACTCAAAGCAGAATCACGGCTGGTGGTTACGTGGCACGGGTAATTATGCTGATATTGATGACACCAGCAATGCCAGTGGTGCACATTACACATCAGCGGGTACCGCGGCAGGACGTGATATCTATGTAGAAGAAACCATAACGATTGGACTGGCTCTTGGCTATAACCGCACCGATGCCAGTGTCTTCCAGGGAAGCCTTGATGTAGACAGTTATCAGGCCGCTGTATATGGTCGATGGTTATTAAACGATAATTATTACGCCAGCGGTATCGCCGGTCTTGGCTATCATGATATTGAAAGTAAACGACGTATTAGCGTTGGTACATCGACTATGACCGCTCAAGCAGCTTACCAGGCCTGGGCCAGCAACCTCGCCATTGAAGCAGGTCGAATGATTAACATCACCGACAATACTCGTCTCACCCCGCTCACCGGACTGGAATATGCCTATGTCAGTCGAAACAGTTTTGATGAGAAAAATGCCGATGCAGCCAATCTCAACGTCAGTCGTGAGCAACAACAATCATTACGCTCTGTAATGGGTGCCCGTATAAGTCATCATTTAACAACCCAATACGGCTACTATCTAGAACCCATGGCACAACTCATGTGGCTGCATGAGTTTATGGATAAGGAATCACAGATGCGAGCTGACTTTGCCGGTACTTCACTGGCACACTTTCAAGTGGATGGTCCCGCGCTTGACCGTAACCGAGCCAGATTGGGACTCGGCTTGAATATGCAAATGAATGAACTGACATCAATCCAACTGGGTTATCAAGGGGAATGGGCCAGCTCAGACCAACGCCATGATCTATCAGCTACGCTGAGAATGCAGTGGTGACAAACCTATCTAGTCAGTACTGAACCTTTAGGGAACGCTGGTTCTTTCTGACGAACTATTAAGAAATTTATACAACGTAAAAGAGCAAACGTTATCCTTTTCCCACTATCACTCCAATTAGCAGACTGAAAATCATGTTCAGCCTCAGTAATCAGTGGGTAATCTCGGCTCTGGTTTCAGAAATGGGGCAGGATCAACAGGCCCGCCAGCGTAAATCCCAAAATGAAGATGAGGCGGCGTGGTTCTGGCGTTACCGGTGTTACCCACATAACCAATCACATCACCTTTCTTAACCTTATCACCCGACTCAACCGCGAATGAGTCCAGATGAGCGTAGTAATAACGGGCACTACCCAAACCAAACATCCCGCCTGATAACCAGATATGTTTACCTCCCAACCCACCCGTGTCAGTTCGGGCAACCCCATCAATGACAGCCGTAATCGGTGTGCCCTTTTTGGCAAAGATATCAACGCCGTGATGTTTCCTGGCACCACCATCACGCGGATCACCAAAGATGCTGCCAATATCACGCTGCTTTGCCCCATCTACCGGGAAAAGTAATGAACCGCCAGTAGCCATGGCTAAGGAATAGTCGACTTTGGCGAATAACTCGGGTTGCAGCACAATGCGATAATCCCCTGCTATTGAAATAACACGACTCTTGGTGTCGCCATTAGCATCAAGATCGGTGACAGTAGTCCATTCTTCGTCCTTTTTTTTGCGTCGTTCCAGGCTGGCATATAAAAGACTGTTAGCCGTATCCAGTCGTGCGAGTTGCCACACTAGCTTTTCGCCTCGCTCTAGCGTCACCTGATAGATATGCGCTTCAACTTTATCTTCTTCAAAAGTGTCATTGGTGTGATATTGGTTTCCTGCTTGTATTGGCTTATCACTGGCACGATCAACAGCATGTATCCAGCGTTGGCCTAGTGGGCTATCTAATAATCCTGCCACCCGTAAACGCCAAATGAATAAATCTCGGGGCGACCAACCGAACAGTTCGAATGCGATGTAATTAATCGTATTTTCACCACTTTCAATGGCATTTTGTCGTAAGTCGTCACGAACAGTTAGCAGAACAAGCAACACTATTAACAGAGCAAAAAGTAACCAGCCACGTAGAAGCCGTTTGGATGACCTGTTTACAGGCTGTTCATCAGCAACCTGATTTATCTGACTCTGATCTGACTTAAACGATTGCTCGTTGTCAGATGCTTCGCTCGGATCATTCATACCGATATTTCACCTAATGTCTTGTGAACGCACTGTTAAGACAACTGTAAGGTGAAATGCTCGGAGATGTATTGATGAAGGTTAAAGTGCCGAATTAAACCACTGACTCAAAAATCTTGACCCATTGCTTATTTCAACATCGATAACAAATACCGTTCAAATCAACCCGAGGAAAAGATCACTGGTATTGATTGACCACCGCCGTCATATCTCTGAAACCTTTGGGTGGTTGATAGTCTCTGAGCGTCTTGGTTTTTGTTTCTGACCACCTTGCACCATTACTATCGACATAATAAATCGTATCGCCCTCACGTTTTATCGCGTAATGACGGTAGGCATCAGACAAGTTAGGGTTCGTAAAAACAAAGCCATTGATGATGTTTAACGGTACATCCTTATCGACACCGTGTTGATAACTGGCATAGCCGGTATTAACCTTCCACCAATAGAAATCATAGCGACTCGCCTGATTTTTGTACTGCATTGCTCGTATTTCCAGCGTATTCCCTTTTTTGGTTTCTTCAGCCCAATAACCATCCAGCTCAGCGGCTTTGATTTCTGGTGCAGGAATAAATCTATAGCGATTATTATTGAGACTTAGCACTGGCTCGTCCCAGTCAATAGTGGCGGTCATTTTTTTATTAAATGTGCTGCTGTTTTTGCTCGGCAACAATGTGAATTCATTACCGTTAAGCTCGACCTGATATCGATCATCCGCCTTCAAATCACCCGTTGTAGAAAAAGTCGCCATATCGCCATCAATCGCCAATACCCCTCTACCTGATGTTTCCACCCAAAACCCATTCAGGTCTCTCTCTTTCTGCGATTCGGCAAACGCATTATGACTCACAGCTATCAATGTCATACATGCCAGTACCAGCACTGTCAGTCTTTCTCTCATACCTACTCCTGATGATGTTAAATCTAGTATTGTTTTATTAATCACTCTCGCTTAACCCCAACATGTTTATTTTCTGTTTTAATCTAAGGCGCCTTCAGCTTGGCTGATGCCGAGATTGTTAAGTGATCATGACCTTTTCTATATTATTTCTACCGGATTCATACGCCAGGGTCACTGGTATTTCTTCCATAATAAATAGACACTGATCACCTGTTCAGACTAGGAGAAAGTATGCAAACGGTTGTTATCTTCGGTGCCGCCAGTGGTTTAGGCGCTGCCATGGTGGAGTATTTTCATGATCAGGATTTTCAAGTAATAGCTGTAGCCAGAGACCCGGCTAAAAATCCACGATTAGCTGAACTGAAATTACAGTCGCTAAGTTGTGATGCCACGATTCAATCGCAGGTAGAACAAACGGTTTCCAACCTGCCAAAAGAGGCTTGGGTGGTCTCAACGATGGGCAGTTACCGAGCCGATGTACCGGTGGATTATATCGGTCATCGCTACTTGATTAATGCATTGGAAACCCACGGTATTAAACGCTTTCTATTGGTGACATCACTGGGTTGTGGCGACTCATGGCAGTATTTGTCCGAACGTTCTAAACAAGGCTTTGGGGCAGCCGCAAGAGAGAAATCACTGGCGGAGTCCTGGCTACAAACCAGTACGCTTGATTACACCATTCTGCGTCCTGGCGGTCTGAAAGACGGTGATATCACTCACACCGGCCAGCTCTCACAACATCAAGAAGTCCATGGTTTAATTCACCGAAAAGAAGTGGCGAGACTGGCCCATGAGCTACTCGATACTAAACAGAGTTTGGGCCAGATCTATCAATGTATCGATCCGAAGCTAAGCTGGTAAATCAAACAGTACTCATTCGTCTAAACAACCTTACCACTGTGGTTTCCAACCCGCTATCCATTCGGGTACCAGCTCTGCTGGCATCGGTTTGGCAATACCAAAGCCCTGGGCTAACTCACAGCCCAGCTCTAATAACGCTTTTCCATGTTCGGCAGACTCAACACCTTCTGCTATTACACCGCGCTGGAAGGCATTTGCCAGGCCGATAACGCCTTTCACAATAGCCAGATCATCTTCGTCAATCAGCATGTCACGTACAAAGCTTTGATCTATTTTGATGATTTCCGCTGGTAAATGCTTGAGGTATGTCAGTGATGAATAGCCTGTCCCAAAATCATCAATTGCGAATTTCACACCAAGCTGGGCGCAGGCATTCATTGTATTTGATACATTCTGGATGTCTTCTAAGGCACTGGTTTCTAAAATTTCCAGTTCAATTTTATGCGGGTCTACTTCAGGATAAGCTTTCAGCAGAGAGGCTAATCTATCAGCAAAATTAGTCTGCTCAATCTGTAGAGCTGAAATATTAATACTGATCATATCTGGCATAGTGGCCTGCTCAGCTTGCCACTGGCTGATTTGTTTCAGGACTGCATGGATAACCCATTCACCCAAATTAACACTGATAGGATTGTTTTCTATGTAGGGTAAAAACGCACCTGGTGGCAACAAGCCTTCCTCAGGTGACTGCCAGCGAAGTAGAGCCTCTAAACCAATCACCGAGCCCGTTCTCATATTGACGATGGGTTGGAAGTGCATGACAAATTCATCGTTTTTCAGTGCTAACTCAATATCCAGCAACTGTTTTCTATGTAAGCGGATGGCATCATCCTGATTCACATCAAATAGGTGATAGCGATTTTTACCCAACTGCTTAGCTGTATACATAGCATGATCAGCATGACGCATGAGAATGTCGGCATCCACACTGTCTTCTGGAAATAACGTCACCCCGATACTGGCAGACACTGAAAAGGTTTTATCATCAATAGAAATAGGCTCAAAGGATGCCGTTAACAGACGCTCAATCACCGATTCACATTCTGCAAACACATTCAGCTCGGTGAGTACGGCGATAAATTCATCCCCACCAATCCTAGCAAGGGTATCGCCCTCTCGTAACGCCGCTTTCATACGATTAGAAATAGTGACCAGAAGTTTATCGCCGACTTCATGACCATAAGTGTCATTGACCTGCTTGAAGCCATCTAAATCAATAAAGGCCACCGCCAATAATTGTTGATGACGTTGGCAATGTGCCATGGATTGCTTGAGACGATCAGCCAGTAAGATACGGTTGGGCAGTGAGGTTAATGGGTCATAACTTGCCAGTCGCTCAAGTGCTATCTGTTGTGCACGAATATGTGTGATGTCTGAAAACAAGGCCACATAGTTAACGGCGTTACCATCTGCATCACGGATTTCACTGATCGTCAGCATTTCTATAAATGGCTGTCCATTTTTGTGTCTGTTTGAGACCTCACCAGACCAATAGCCTTCCGTCTTAATTGAATGCCACATCTCTTCATAGAACGTTGGAGAATGTTTACCTGACTGAAGGAGTTTAGGGCTCTTACCGATAACATCTTCTCTGCTGTAGCCCGTGATTCTAGTGAAAGCGTCATTGACTTCGATAATCTTATTATCAGTATCAGTGACTAAAATCCCTTCATAAGCATGGGTAAATACCGTATTGGCCAGCTTGAGTTTTTCATCTGCTTCTTTACGGGTGGTTATGTCAGCGTGTGTACCGACAAGGCGTATAGGTTTCCCATGTTCATCACGAGTAATCACCAGTCCACTATCACGAATCCACTTGTAATGCCCATTTTTACAGCGTATGCGGTGCTCGTTGATATAACAATCTGTTTTACCATCAAGGTGACGCTGTAAATCTTCCATCACCAACGCCAGATCATCCGGATGAACACGACTCGACCATTCATCAAGGCTGTTACTGAATTCCCCATCGGCATAGCCAAGCATTGTTTGCAGCTGCTTGGAGTACCACACCTTGCTTGAAGGCACATCCCAGTCCCAAACGCCATCACCAGAAGCATTCAGCGCATAGCGTAAGCGCTCTTCAGCCTCATTCATATTTCTCAACTGACGATAAACTAGCCAGAAAAGAATGAGACCCGTAGCGATAATAAAGAACCAGCCCTTTATAGTTTGTAGCTCAACAAGTGTTTGTTTATCACTGAAAAAATATGAAAGAGCCTGGTCGGAAGTGATTATCCATATGCCACCAATAATCACGTAAATGATGGATATTCTTAATGCTGACATCCACACAGTATTCATAAAAAACAACCACTCAATTCTTATGGAGAGCCGATAGCTTATAGATATATATATCGATGTAACAGGACAGATAACAGAATCGGAATAATTGATAACGCAATGCTAAATCAATGTTTTAAAACGCAAGAGTGACAGGCTCTGTTATTATCAAAATCAACTATTAACTCAGTAAAAAAACTTGATGTTGAGAGCCTATATGACTAACTACACCATCCAACGCTGGCTGCCTCTTCTGTTCTTGGTGAGTCTCATTTTGCAGACTTCGCTTCTGATGGCAAAAACGGGAACGGGGCTGGAAATAGATAATCCACAGCAAGTGTATGTGGTGTATACCGTTGAACCGGATGGTGTGGATCAGGGCGAGTTTGAGGCCATTATTGATAATCAATTATCTCAGGCCAATATTCAGCAAAACCCACGTGATGATGCTCAGTTATTTTTGCGTGTCGAAGAGCATGCGGGGGAATATCTGCTTTACCTGGATTTCAATCGCACAATGCAATACAGCGTTGATGGAAAAAGCTACAACAAAGATGGGTTTGTCTGGGGCCGTTATGTGAAAGATATCGCGGATATCGACGAACTGAATGAAGATGTTGAATTCCTTATTAATGAGTTTATTGAAGAATATAGCAAGGCCAATAAACTCTGACGAACCACCTTAATCGATAACCTGGAAAGTATGATTGGATAGCTTCAAGTGAGTTCTTACGTGAGTCCATAGCCTTGAGCCATTAAGACGGCGAGTAACGGTATAAGCACCAGAAACAACAGCTCAACACGAATAAACATCACTACAGCTTTAGGAACAGCAATGACTGATGCTGATGATTTTCTGTTTTTCAGGAAAAATGCCGTTGGATAGATGGAAAGTAATCCAATCAGCAGAAACAGACCGACTTTTATGTGAAAAACAGGATTTGAAGAATAAAACCCAGACGGCTTACCGACCAGAAACCAAAGTGACAAACCGGCTGTAAGAACCACCAAAACCGAAAGCCCGTAGATTAAATCAATAGCTAAGATCTTTTTAAGATCAGCATTCGATATTTCTGGTTTAACTAACACATGCTCAACAACCAAGCTGGAAAACAAAACAAATACACCCAGCAGGTGCAGATACTTCACCAACACATATTCCATAAATTCATCCTTGTCTGTTTTACATGCTGATTTATTGAAAAAATAAACCGCTTTAGCCCAGTACAGTAAGCATTATTAAATAACATTTAATTAGATCAGAGTAAAAAATCCGTTTGTACCGCTTTCTGATATCGAAATATGCCTGAAGCAACAGCATTTCAGACATTGTGAACCAGATTTTCTTTACATTGGCTCAGGGCCGAAACAGCTTTTATCTGACTTTATCAATAACCTGGAAATTATGATTGCTTAGTACCTGGCAAGTTAATATCCCAGCCCATAAGCTCGCCTAGAGCAAACATCCACTACAGAGCTATCAAACGATATGTGTTCACTAACTTTTTGTACCAAGCGTCATTGGTTGAAAGCTAATACCATCTTTGACCCCGACAGGGCCTGATTTAGTGAAGCCAAATTTTAAATAGACGGGCACAGCATAAAGCGAAGAACGCAAAGCATAAGACTGTGATTCAGGCTGCATAGACTTTGCTTGTTGCCATAATTGCTTGGCAATCCCTTTTCCATGCAACTCTTCACTAACAAACAGGTGATAAAGATGCGATGCAGCCTTGATAGCAATATAGCCTTTTATCTCATCTGCTTCTTCATACACAAGATTTAAATAGTCTGGACTCTGGAGACGCGATTCAAATGAACCAGGCTGAATCGAGGATAAAAACCACTCCGGAAGTGGTCTATTCGGGTCCTCAAGATAGTAGTGTGAAAGTGAGCCAACGAGTTCAGCCAAATCATGTGCATCTTGTTTTGTTGCTATGCGTATACTCATTTTTTAGGCTCAGTACTAAGATCTCAAAGGTCTGACAGTTTATGCCAAAATGATAGGCAGCCAGACCACGTGTTATACAGATATTACTAAGCCCTATTTTACTGTTTCCCCCTCTTCAGCACATAGACTCGGTAATACGGCCACAGCCATATCGATCTGGAATGTGTCCTTTTGGTGTTCTTTCAGGAAAAATTGTTGAACACGGTAGGCCTCATGTTCAATGGCTATTCGGGTTTGGCAATCCATATCCTCAGGTTTTATTTCACCATTTTTATCTTGTAGAAAATGCACCATTTCATGCAGCAAAAAACCTCGGGCACCATCGTCGGTTTTCAGATCCATACGGTTGTCATAGAAAATCGTTTCGGTTTGACTATCGTAATAAGCCACGGCAGTACAGTAATCTGAATCACACAGTTTTATGGCGAGCGTTTCATGACTGACGGCTTCTATTTTTGGCAGATAGCCAGGATCATCGTACCCAGTCAGAGTGAGTGCCCACACAAGCAGGCTTTGAAGTAGTACGTCCATATCATCTCCCTCCCTGATTAAATAAGTTCAAACAATGTCTTCATCGCCTGCTCATGATCAATATTCTGTTGTCGTAGGTTGCTATAGTTTGCGATCAGCTCACCAAACACATATTTCCCATTCACGGCCGGCAAGTAATGGGCAAAATCTACCAGCAACTCGTCCTGATCTGCTTCTATGCCTTTATCTGCCAACTGCCGTGTCACTTGCACTAAGCGATTGCTAACAACCCGTTTATCCTCATGAACGTGGGGCAATATTTTGTCCAGCAAAGATTGGTAATAAAACACATCACGACCGGGATCATGCTCAGACTTTTGTTGATATAAGGACAGTAACCAGACTTCGGGTGGCGTAGGATCAGCTACCGACAGCATTTCTTTTGGTTTTTCTTCAGGCATGCCAGACTGCAAATTAGCAGGTACAGGAGCTACGGCAGTGAAGTCGCCGTCATCCTGACTAAAATCGTCTTGCGAAAACTCATCATCATTGCAAGCAGCAAGTGTCAAAACTGACATACAAACAATAACGATCTTTGTGCATTTTTTTCTCATAATTGGCCCTCCTTGGCTCAGATTTCGCCGGGTGGTGTGAAATTTGTGTAGATGAAAAAAGGAAGTCACCAGCCCCGATGCTGAAATACCCTGAAGTGGCGCTATTTACTGGGTCAAAGCCACTCCAAACAGGACTATTTCATAATAAAATTAATGCCTTATTCATTGGCCCAGCTAAGGACAAAAGACCTGTTATCCGCTCAATTTATCTAAACATCACTCACCTTATTATCAAAATAAAAACTCTGTAACGGTGGCATGATCAAAAACCGATAAGATAAACAGGCATAATTCATTTGTGTTTTTAAAAGTAAATTTGTACCTTTCTAAACATCAACTAGAAAGATAATTTGCATGGATTTTGGTTTAGTTAGTATTTTTTTCGCGGTGGCAGTTGCTCATTTTCTTGCTTTATTAAGCCCCGGCCCGGACTTTGTCTTAGTGGTGAAAAGTGCCATGAAGGGTCATCGTAAAAATGCCATCGGCGTGGCATTAGGCATTGCCACAGCCAATGCGGTTTATATTGGTTTATGTCTTGTTGGTGTTGGCGCCATCCTGGCTGCGTCGGTTTCATTGATGATGGCATTAAAAATTATCGGTGGCTTATTTCTGCTTTATTTAGCCTTTCATGTCCTCAAAGCCCCTAAGTCAGATTATCGGGAGCTGACTATCTCATCGGCTAACAACACTGAATTAGTAAAAATCAGCTTTATCAAACAATGCATCACCGGTTTTATGTCCGGCATACTGAACCCAAAAAACTTACTGTTTTATTTAAGCTTATTCACCGTGGCGCTGACACCAGAGGTTAGTCTTGAGTTTAAAATCCTGCTGGGCGTCTGGATGACACTGATCGTGTTTTGCTGGGATGTGGCCATCATTTATCTATTATCCAAACAAACGGTGAGAAATAAATTCACCCGACTCTCGTTTTATATTGATAAAGCCACAGGCGTTATCTTGGGAACCATTGGATTTAACATCGTGAAGTCTGTTCTTATCAGGCAGTAAGTAATCACTTATTTACAGCGAGCATTACAAATTAAGCTTTTGGCCTACCCCATCTTTTAGTAGCAATGTTGAGCAAACGACGGAAGGTCCTACACTCCAAGTGATTTGCTGCTTTACATGCTGCAGCATGTCGTAAGCCATCTCTCATCGCCGTCATCTGTTTGATTTTTTCGTCCAATTCAGTTGCCCTTGTTAACAACAACTCTCTATCAATATCCACGGTATCAGGTAGCAGCATGGAACGAATTTCATCCAGAGATAATCCGGCATTCCGACCTAATGTGATTAATGCTAATCGCTCTAAAATATCTGATGAAAACGTTCTGGTTAAACCTTTTCGTCCAGTGGATTGAATCAGCCCCTTTTCTTCGTAATAGCGTATGGTCGAAGTGGGCAGATTGGACTGTTTAGCTACATCACCTATTTTCATCTTTTCGCTCTTGACTTCAAGTTGACTTGAAGTAATACCATCTCTTTCATACCCAGAGCAATAGATGGAGAAAGCATGATGTGGGATGAACGATACGATACCGATGATTATGTTTATGGCATTAACCCCAATGACTTTTTAAAAGACAATGTGCAAGCCATTCCCAAAGGGCACGTACTTAGTCTCGCTGAAGGTGAAGGTCGAAATGCCGTTTTCATGGCGAAACAAGGTTATACCGTTACCGCCGTAGACGCCTCAGCCGTCGGCCTGAAGAAAGCCAAACGGTTGGCAGAAAAAAACGATGTAAAGATTGAATGTATTCATGCTGACTTAGCTGACTTTGATCTCGGAAAATCTCAATGGGATGGCATCATTTCAATATTCTGCCCGCTGCCACCAGCCGTCAGAAAATCGCTTTATAAAAACGTCATACGTGGACTAAAACCAAACGATGTATTTTTACTGGAAGCCTATACGCCTGAACAACTTCACTATGGTACTGGCGGTGGCTCATCTGTTGAATTGATGCAGACCAAACAAACGCTCATCAATGAATTACCTGGCTTAACTTTTCAGCATTTATCAGAAATCGAGAGAGATGTCACGGAAGGTGTTTACCATACTGGACTCGCCTCAGTTGTTCAGGCTATTGCAGTAAAAAATGCCTTATTGGAACCCAACTGAGCAGGAGTAACTCTGATACACCTATCAAGGCTGTGGTTTTCTCGTGCTCCCTATCTGCTATGATGACCAGCGTTCAAATAGCTCAGATATAACAATAAAAACACCCTAGCTGCTGATAATACATTTCAAATTAATAAAACCAATGAGAGAAAAAGAATGAGTGAAAATTCAAGCAAAACATTTCAAGAACGTGTCGATGAGTTCGTTGCTATTGCGAATCAACAAGCAGCGGAAAGTTCGGTAGAAGATGTGAATACAGCAGTGCTATTTTCAGCGGCCCGCTTCAATGCCTTCAGCGTCGCCCGTTCTGTTGAAAACGCAGAAAATCTGCAAGCCGAAAAACAAGCCGCCATTGAATACTTCACGCAACGTTATGCCGAAATGCTTAACCAAAATCTCGAAGAGTACATCGCCCGGTTTGATAGCTATACACAGAAGTAATTGATCACAAACGCCATATAAACTTCAACAAAAAGGGCAAATCCTTACTGACTTGCCCTTTTTTATGACCGAGAACGAGCTTATACGGCTACGATGTTCTCAGCTTGTGGTCCTTTTGCGCCCTGAGTCACAGTGAACTCAACTTTCTGGCCTTCTGCTAAGGTTTTGAAACCTGAGCTAGTAATAGCACTGAAATGGGCAAATACGTCTGCTCCAGACTCTTGTTCGATAAAACCGAAACCTTTCGCTTCGTTAAACCACTTTACTGTTCCATTAACTGTGTTTGACATAATAATTACCTGAATTTTAAATATAAAAATGCCTCTAGAGGCGTGAATAGCGTGAAAACGAGCTGGAATCTAGAAACTTCAGGACGGGGAATTACGAATAAAACAACGAGATGGAGAGTATAAATAAAAGTCTTACTTTCGAGCTGGGTACACAGTATAGGGTTTCATTGGGAATGTACAGATATTAATTCACTGATGTTATTACGTTATTTCTCCTCATTGCTATTATTCACCAGCAAAGAGGATGTTGTTGAACATAAAATCAAACTTGTTGACACTATTGATTCATTTTTACTCTGACCTTAAATATCGCAACAAAAACTTAATTAATAAACCCACCAAAAGAAAGACGTGGAGAACAACGAATCCAAAGAAAAAGAATGATGCTAAAACAAGTACCCAAATTACCGGATTAATAACCAGTGATAGCCAAGAAAATAAGGCTACATTGAGCCAACCATTAAAGAAACGACTTCCTTTGATATGCCACCGATAACTAGCGAAATAGGCAAAAACAGCAGGAGGTACAGCGACCGAAATTAGTAGAATTGGCTCACTAGAAAAATACCAACCTATTGGAGAATTGGGCGCTCTGGGGACAAAGGCAGCATCAGTAAGTAATAGTGAAACAACACCTGCAAGCCCGAACATTAATGAAGTGATAATTAAAATTCGCTTCTGGAGATTCTTCATTTTGTACCTAACATCGCGTTAAAGGTTATAACGTCAAAGGTCACCGGCAGACGGTAGGACGTCCGGTGCACCGCTTTGTTGGGCATTTTCTTCACCAATACTTTGAAGTAGTGCCGAATATTGATCGGGGTCCTTCTCTTGGATTTTTCGCAAAATGAATGCTGCTGTGGTCTTCATCTCTGGAACATCAATTGGTAAAACGCTTCGCTCAAATACACCCGCCAAATGAGAAAACTCGTTGTTAATTCGATCCGTAAGTGATGCGGCCAATGCATCTTCTCCGAAAAATCGCGCCAATTTGTCATCTTTCTCTACAGCATTGGGGTATTTGTAGTACAAGAATGCTTCAAGGAACTTACGGGCGTTGTTCCCAAAATTGTAGTAGCAGTCATGGTTTTCATTACACTCAATTTGCGCGTGGGCACATTTGTAAATTTGATGGAACAAGAAATTGAATTCTGTGACGTAGTTCTTCAGATACCGAGGCATCAATGTAATGTCACTGACTTGTTCCGTTCGGTTAATGATGAAATATTGAGATTTGTTTTTGGCCAAAGCACCCGGAAGCCTCTTCAGGTACTTCAAAAAGTCCAGGTTATGGGTCGAAACAAACAACTGCTTAAAACGGTCGCGTTCTTTTAGCTCTCCTCCATCTTCATATTTCTCAGGCGAGACAATCTTTGCATTGATCAGGCTGTAAACAAAAAAGATATGGTTTGCATCCAAGCTGGAAATGGGGTCATCAATCCAGATGATCGGCTGATTGCCTTTAGTCTCAATATCCTCAAGTTTTGCCATGAAGTAACAGAAAGCAATCAGGCTGCATTCGCCCTCGCTAAGATGGAAAGCTTTTTTGTCGTTTCGTGTTACCTCAAACCTGTATCCGGACGACGCGTCACCCGGGGTTTCTTCAATGGCTTTGAGTGAGAGAGACTGGTGGCCGAAAAAATTGTTCAGATAATCGTTTACCCGGTCAGCTCCCTTGCTTTCATCTTTTAGCTGGGCCTTCAGTTCATTGATCTTTTCTCGTTTTGCATCAACTTTTTCTTTTGCGGTATTTTTATCTTCCTCCGCTTTGCCCATAGCTTCATTCAGTGCCTCAATGGCCGTACACTCATCTCCATATTTAATGTCGTTTATGAATGTATAGACTTCATGGAGGCGGAGAGCCGCACGAGCTTCAGATTGGTCAGCGCTTAGTGAAGCTGTAAACTGGTTGGATTCGTTTCTGAGCTGCTCATACGAATCCCTGCTCGCATTCAGATCTTCTTCAACAGACTCAGGTGTTTTAAACTCAAGAGGCGCAAAAATGTCATCTCTTCGTTTTTCGACCTGTTCTTTTATGGAGTCCAGGCTCTGACTGTAAGACGTTGATAAGGTCGACAACTGTTCTGCCAATGAATCCAAGTCGGCTGTAAAGTTAGAGTAGAAATCCGAGTTTTTGATTTTCAGTAGATTAGGAACCCGTGCTCGCTCACGTTCAATCGATCCAAGCAGGGATTCCAATGCTTGACGAAGCTCTTCAGACTCCTGATTAAAATGCTTGTCCAGTTTCTCCCACAAATCTTCAGGGAGGTCGCTGCCACAAAATGCGCACTTATCTCTTTTCTTTTGATGGTGGCCCCGACCAGTTCTCACCCACGAAGCCAAAGCCGCATCGTTTAGCAATTCCTGAATTGGATCAGATGCCTGGATCTTTTTTTCAAGGAGCTCTTTAGCCTTTAAAGTGATCGCAGTGTATTGAAGGTTAAATGATGATGATTCTGAGATCTCCGTTTTGGGTTCTTCTCTAAGGAGGTCGTGAAACTTGCCCACCTGCTCATCAGTAGGCGGAGAATAGGTGTCTTTGGTAATAGTCGAGATGTCTTTTTTTATTTTGGTAACATTGTAGATGGCATCACCAAACGCTTTATTGTGTTTAATTCCAGTGCCTGCCTTATTAGCTTTATCACTTAGCTTTTTCTCCAATTCTGAAGACTTGTCGCCATGGGCCTTTTGGGCTCTTTTGAATTTTTCATCAGCCCCGAGGAGTTCTCCTATCAGTCCAGACTTGTCCTCTTCGCCACCAAGTTCGGCTTCATGCTTCTCAATTTCTTCCTCAAGCTTTGTGTTGTCTTCACCCAAGATGGCGAATGAATTGATGGTCTGCTCGTCGTCAACAATGAAGCGCAGGTTGTCCCGGACAAAGTCCTCATTGAAAACCCGAACGACCTGACCATGACGGGTTAGTGAGTTTTGTGAGGCAGTGCTGCCGCCATCAAAAGACAATTGAAATTCAGGTGAACTATATTTGTCTGAGATTAAGCTGGTTTCGAGAGCTCTAAAAATCCGAGATAGCGTTGTTTTGCCAGAATAGTTACGGCCATAAAAAATGTTGATCTTTTTAAACTCAGCGATGTTGTTGCCGCCATCTCGTACAGATGTCGCCCATCGAAAGTCCTGAAAAACTGCCATGTTTTTGATCGAATCAATCTTCTTAATTTCGCCGCTCATGCCTGCTCCTGTTTATGATGCCCAACAGTCTGTTTTATGAGGCCAATGGCTTCATAATAAATATTAAAGAAGTCGCTTTATAATTCAGATTTATTATTAAATCTCTGATTTTAAAAGATATCGCGATTAATTTTCTTGAGAAATAGAGCCAAACACGTGAAACAGATTGGGAAAATAGAGCCACGTTTTTATTGTCTGTGGAATGAAGGTATTTTAGGAGTGAGGCATCTACCATCAAAGGAACTCCATTTATCATTTCATTAAATCCATTTGTACAACTAGCCGTTATTACTGAAAAGCGTATGACGCAAAAATATCAGCTGACTCGAATAGTACAACGGTCACTTTTCCTTGTCGATTAGAGACTTAATATAAATAAGCCCCGATGATAAAAACCAGTCGGGGCTTGAGACGTGTCATTAGATATCACAAACGAAATGTTTAGCGAAGCCTTGGATTAAACGCTTGCCGTAACACTCGGTGAGCAATGGTGACGGGTAAGGACATATGATCTTCCCCTTCTTGCAGGTAATAGGCACTTCGGAAACCATAGGCTGACAGGGCTTTCATTCGATCTGCCAGCAGCTCAATATCCTGCCGTTCCTGCACATCATCGCCCTCTGCCACTAGCAGATACAGACTCTTGTCGACCAGTGATACATCACCCCCTTTCACTTGTTTCATAAACGTTTGCTCATGCGGCATGAGATAACGATGTGCCCACCACAGGCTGGGGCTGGAGACGATGTAATGTTGGAACAGGGTTGGCTGGGTGTACAGCGCATAAAGGGCAAACATGCCACCGAAAGAATGACCATAGAGTGATTGCCGTTCTTGGTTAATGTCATAACGACGAGCGATTTCAGGCTGTAAGATGTTTTTTAAGAAGTCGATAAATTCGTCCTGCCCACCTTGTGGTGGGTCATTCACCTCTTTGAGTACAGGGGGTGAAAAATCATAAGAACGTCGATAAAAATCAAACGGCTTATCGGTGGGATAAGCCACCGCCACAATCAGTGTGTCGGCATAATCTGATTCCATTCGTTTGGCATCATGAAACGCAGCAAACACGGAGTTACCATCCAGAATATAAAGCACTGGCATAGGCTCATAGGGAGTTTGGTTTTCAGGCAAGCTCACCATAATCTGATAATCCTGCCCTACTTTGTTTTTCAGGGTGAATTGCTCAGTGGCTGGTAAAGAAACGGGTTGAGCCACTACCTGCAAAGGCAGGTAGCAGCACATGACGATGAAAAATTTAAGTATCTGTCTTAATCTCACCATCAGACTTACCAGTTGTAGTTAAAGCTGGCGATGACTTTACGACCAATACCGCGGTAGCAATAGCCATACTCACAGGTGTCGTATTCGTTATTGAACAAATTCGTGGCATTGATAGCGACGGTTGCCCCGCGAACCCACTGCGTCAGGTCATAGGAGGTGCGTGCATCAACGATGGTGTAAGCGCCATTTTTCTGCGTATTATCACTGGTACTATATGACTCACCAACCCAACGTACACCACCACCGACTTTCCAATCCGTCGTCATAGGGTAGTTTGTCCATAATGAGGCCATGTGTCTGGGTATACCAACAAACTGTTTACCTTCATCGCCATCATTACTTTTTGTCACTTTGGCACTCTGATAGGTATAACTGGCAACAAGTTGTAGCCCTGACTCCCATTGAGTATTCGCTTCTAATTCAAGACCTCTAACCTGTTTCTCACCTTTTTGAATCTGGTTATTGATGTCATTCGGGTCTTGCGTCAACACATTTTGCTGTGTCAGATCAAAGATGCTGGCAGTAAAAAAGCTATCCAAGCCGACTGGCTTATATTTAAGCCCAACGTCCCATTGCTCACCTTCTGTTGGCTTGTACTGCTGGCCATTTACGTTACTACTAAAAGTAGCAATATATGAGGTCGCATAGCTGATATATGGACTAATACCATTATCAAAGGCGTAGAGTAAACCGGCACTGCCTGTTGTTTGTTGATCATCCAGGCTTGTTCGCGTTTGGGCTAAATAATCATGCGTTTCTTTTTCAACCTTGTCATGACGCAAACCAAGCGATAGACGCCAGTTATTAAGCGCGATTTGATCTTGCACGTACAGCCCGACTTGCTCACCTTCATTTTTATCGTTTGAGATCAATGTCGATGGACGAGAGATAGACTGACGGTAGTCAGGGTTTAACATGTCGATGGTCGGGGCATCGCCATAGGCGTATCTGACACGACTATTTACTTGATAGTAGTCGAGCCCAGTTAATAATTTATGACTCAACATGGCCGTAGAGAATTGGCTTTTGAGCGACGTATCCATCACCAGATTATGCATATCCTCATAGACACCATAAGCGGTTCTATCGAGCGTATGACCGTCTGCGTTTAAGGTGCCATCTGCATACTGGTTTGTTGTATCCACATAGCTATAGCGAGCATTCTGACGTAAGGTAAATGTGTCATTAATACGGTGCTCAAATTCATAACCCACAGATGTTTGCGTCTGTAGTAACTTATCGAAATCCACATCACCACCCCAAAAATCGGTGACATGTTCACCATCAATGGCGAAAGGTCGCGGTGAACCTGCTGTTTCATAGCGTTGACGTTGTGCCAACAAGGTCAGGCTGGTGTCATCATTAGGACGCCAGGTTAATGAAGGGGCAAAATACAGGTTGTCATCTATCACCCCGACAATGTCTGAACGACTTTTACGCGCCAGCCCGACAACGCGATAGGTCCATTCATCGGTGTCACCCACTTTACCGGCAAAATCAAACTGCCCTTGGTAGTGATCATCGGTCCCTGCTTGTACTTCTACTTCATGAATAGCTTCGGCTGTTGGGCGTTTGCTGACACGGTTGACCAAACCACCTGGGCTGATTTGCCCGAATAAAACAGAGTCCGGCCCTTTAACGACATCAATTCGCTCCAAACCATATGGCTCTGTGCGTAAATAAGACAGCCAGCCAGAATTCGACTGACGTAAACCATCCCGGTAATCGGCATCAGTGGTGACATCAAACCCGCGAATTGTGATCTGATCAAAGCGTGGGTCATAACCCGAGTTACCGATTCTTACCCCTGCGACATAGGCCACGGCATCTTCAACGGTTTGCACTTTACGGTCTTTAATTTGATCCGCTGTGACCACGGTGACGGAACGAGGCGTTTCAATCAGTGGTGTGTCCGTTTTGGTGGCTGAAGCAGTACGTGTCGCTAAATAGCCATCCACTGGACTGGTGGCCGTTTCACTCACGCCATCAGCATCGATATTGACCACCGGCAAATCCACGCCAGCTTCTGAACCATCTGTGACTTGTTTTACGGTGTAGCTGGTGGCGGATGTTTTTATGGCAACTAAACCATGAGATGACAACAAACGTTGCAAGCCTGTCTGTACATCGACACTCGCTACCAGGCCGTTGCTACGTTTGTTCGCCGTGATTTGTGAATTCACGGACAGATCAATATTCGCAGCTAGAGCAAAGCGGTTTAATACTTGATCAAGTGGCCCAGCAGCAATATTAAATGCCTGAGTGGAAGCTTGTAATGTTTCGGCATGAGCTTGGTCTGAGACGGTGATAACCGCTGAGCCAATGGCTACCGCCATCATTACGCTTAAGGGTAAAACTTTAAAAACGTATCGACTCTGGCTAGATGTTTTCAGGTAGGACATATCAACCTCTTAGTGAATAAATTGTCTTTACCTGTACTTCGATTGAACAAACAAAAACCCGTAAAGAAATTTTCATTTTTTGGAAAATAATTTTTAACACTATGAAAACACATTGGTTTTAAGAAAAGTAAACCTGCCTAGTAACGGATAAATAACAATGTCACAGGAAGATTTTCAGATATGTAAAAAAACTTGATCAGCAGGTCTTTAAACGATAATGTATCTCATTATCAAATGTAAGTCATTGTTTTCTACTCATGTCTCAACACAATATTGAAACCTTATATCGGGAGCACCATAGCTGGTTACATCGCTGGCTGCGTGGCCGTTTGGGATGTGAACATAGTGCGGCAGATATCGCTCACGACACCTATATTAAGGTGATGCTGTCTAATACGATTCCGACAGATGATCAGCCGCGGCGCTATCTCACTCGTATTGCCAAAAGTCTGGTCATTGATCTGTTTCGGCGGCGACAAATTGAGGCGGCTTATCTGGAAACTGTTCGCCACCTTCCAGAACAAGAGATACCTAGTGAAGAAACTCAGCATATTGTGGTGGAAACTTTGCTGGAAATTGACCAAATGCTGCAAACCCTGCCGAATCATGTACGCCAGGCGTTTTTAATGAGAAAGCTGGATGGTATGAGTTATCGGGAGATTGCCGCCGTCATGAATGTTTCAGTTTCCTCAGTAGAAAAGTACGTGGCCAAAGCATTAACCGCGTGTTTTCTGAATAGTATGAAAGTGCCATCATGAGTGCATCACCGTACCCAAGCTCAGACATTATCGAAACGGCGGCATCATGGATGGCCAGATTGTGGGCAGAGGATGCCAGTCCTGAAGATAAACAGGCTTGCGAGCATTGGCGTAAGCAAAGTCCAGAGCATGAACAAGCCTGGCAAGTCTTAATCTCCATGTCTGAGCGCTTTGAACGCTTACCCAAACATGCTGCCAACAGTGCTTTGCTGACATCGAAACAGAATAGTCGTCGCCAGTTTTTACAGTGGGTGGGGATATTTATTGGCTCAGCCAGTGTGGGCTTTAGTATCCACAAAACCGATGTCTGGCAACAAGCCATGTCTGACTACAGCACTGGTATTGGTGAAACACGAGAAGTGCACTTAGCAGATGGCAGTCATCTGCAACTGAATACCGATACGGCTATTGATGTTGTGTTTAATGGCAAACAACGCCTGATTCATCTCAATCAGGGTGAAGTGTTTATTTCTACGGGTCATGCCGCCGAGTTTGTTAATCAGCCATTTATTCTGATGACGGCACAAGGTCAGATAGAAGCACTGGGCACCCAATTTAATGTTAGACAAGACGCCAATGTCACCGAAGTAACCGTAATTCAGGACCGTGTGTTAATCCATCACGCTCAGCAGCAACTCACTTTAAACGCAGGTGAAAGAATGCGTTTTAATGAGCATCAACTTGCAGAGAAAGTGACAGCGGATCCGACCATCACCAGTTGGAGACAACATAAACTGGTCGCCGAACAAATGCCGGTGTCACAATTCATTAATGAGCTATCACGTTATCGCTCAGGCATTTTACGCTGTGATGACGCGGTCGCCGATCTGAAGGTTAGCGGGGTTTTTCCACTCAATGACACGGATAAAGCCTTGCAACAAATGGCACAGGCCCTCCCCGTCTCGATTCATTCACGCACACGCTATTGGGTCACAATTGTGCCGAGAGAAACAAGTCTATGACACAGCCTCTCACTAAAACCGACCCGATCAATCAAGCTTGTATTTGGGCGGCACGACTGTGGGCAGATGATGCATCTGAGCAGGATAAGCATAACTTTCAGCAGTGGCTTGAAGCTGACCCTATTCATGAAAAAGCATGGCAACAAGTGTTAAACCTGCAACAGCAATTTAACGCGGTGCCCGACAGACATGTCGGCAGCAAAGTTTTACAACATCGTAGCGGTATCAGTCGTCGCCAACTGCTAACAGTGGCTGGTGTTGGCATCGGTGTCGGAGCAATCAGCATGGATCGCTGGTTGCCTTCACAGGTGAATGGCACTTCTTATGTCACGGCCAAAGGCGAGATTCGTCATTGGCAATTAAGCGATGGCACCACATTAGCACTCAATACGGACAGCAAGGTTGATGTTCAATTTGACGCTGTCTCTCGTAAAATCATTTTACTTCATGGTGAAATCTCGATTGATACCGGTAAAGATGCCCGGCCTCTGTCAATTGTTAGTCGCGATGGTGTTATAGAGCCACTGGGAACACGTTTCAATGTGCAGCAATCTGAGTTAGAAACACAGTTAACGGTCTTTGAAGGTCGGGTGAGAATCACACCAACAGAAACACCTGACTTACATACCATAGTTCCTGCTGGTGAAGGTGTTAACTTTTCAGCAGTCCAAATCGCTCAGCCGTTCCAGGCGGATCCTATCTCGAGCTTATGGCAGGAAGGTAAACTCGCGGTAGCAGATATGCCGTTAAATGAGTTTGTCCAACAGCTAGCCAGATACCGCACAGGTATTGTTCGCGTTAGCCCCGAACTCAATCGTTTAACGATTACCGGTATTTTTTCTGTACAAGATAGTGATCGCGTGCTGGAAAAGCTCACTGAAATTTTGCCTGTCAGAGTCAGCTACTTCACTCCTTACTGGGTCAGTATCAAACCACTGACGTCCTAATTTTTCTGTGGTTAACGACTTTCTTAGCTAATCACACCCGTTAAATTTCCCCAATAAAAACAAATGGATAATCACTTCACATGGATCAGCTCGCCTAACAATCAGTTAATGCGAATAATTATTATTACGGGTTTTCACTCCACATTCGGTATTACAAGTACAAACCATATTTACTGACTAATACTGAAGGAACTGAAACATGCCGTTACGTCGTTTCTTGCGACTACCCACTTTATTCATAACGCTTAATATGTGTGCTGCCACAGGTTTGTTCGCCGGTGTCAGCCAATGCGTTTATGCACAAGACAGCAACACGGATGTTCAGTCTTTTTCTTTATCTGCAGGCAGCCTGGATCAGGTTTTACGTCAATTTGGTCTCAATGCCGGTATTGCCTTGTATGTTGACTCCTCTCTGGTCAATCACCAGCACAGCAATGGATTGGTGGGTGACTATAGCGCTCAACAAGGCCTGCAAACCTTGCTGGCTGGCACTGGACTCACTGCCGTTAAACAACCTGACGGCAGCTTCCGTATCGAACCTGTACCCACACTGACCTTATCTGAAGATGAAAGCAGCGTGGATTTAGGCAAAATCGACATTGTGGGTGACACACTACTTTTTACTCAAGACACCATTGGTTACAACGATGTGTTTGATAAAAATATCTCCAGCACCTATGTCGGCAAAGAGGAGTTAGAGCGATTCAAAGGTTCATCACCCGCCGATATGCTCAGTGGCATGCTCAATGTTTATAGCGCCGATGCCCGAAACAGTGGCGGGATTGATCCGAATATCCGAGGCATTCAAGGCCCTGGCCGTGTGCCACTCACAATCGATGGTACCGAGCAGGCCATTACTATCTGGCGTGGTTACAACGGTGCCAATAACCGGAGTTATATCGACCCCAACCTCATCGGCAATATCAAAGCGATCAAAGGCCCCAACCTGGAACGTAATGTCCATAGCGGCATTGGTGGTGCCATCGTAGCAAATACGCTCACGGTGGATGACATTCTAAAACCAGGTGAAGCATTTGGCGGTGAGCTCAAACTCGAAGGTAGCAATAATGCCGTGGATGCAAATGTGCCCCGTTTATCCAGCGGTCAGTCCTACACAGATATTCCCGGTTTTGATGCTCAAGGTGATATCTACGATCCAACGCTTTATGTCGAACCTCATTCTGGTGGGCAAAACTACTTCGCTGACTATGCCTATCGTCTGGCCGTTGGTACGCGTCAGGAAAAATTTGATCTGATGGGGGCTTACGCTTATCGCAAAAAAGGTAACCATTTTGCCGGTAAACATCAGGATGGTTTCTACTCCCGCGGCTCAGATAATCTTCAAGACAATATGATTCCGGACTTGGCAAATATCTATAAGCCAGGAGATGAATTACCCAACACCTCCAGTGAAATGGAATCCTGGTTAGCCAAAGCCAAACTCAAATTCAGTGATGTTGAGAGCCTGTCATTCGGATATCGGGATACCTCTACTACCTATGGTGAAATATTCCCGTCACGTATTTCATGGGAAAGAGCCGTCGATGAAGGCGTACCACAATGGCCATTAAGTGAGGTCAAAGCTAAAGCGTACAACGTCGAATACGAACTTAACCCTGAAACCAATCGCTGGGTCGACTTTTACGCGAGTGTATGGAGAACGGATACCGTCAGTGATACCTATACTGGTGGCGGTTACCCCAATGAGCCTTATGACCGAAATGCTTCTGGTGATACTCGCTTGCGGAATACGGCAATCAGAAATGCCAAAGAAGATCGTAAAGGCGTCACCTTAAGCAATACCTTTGCTTTGATGGATAACCTCGATCTGACCGTGGGCGGCCGTTATCAGCATGAAAAATTACGTTCTGATGATCGTTATGATCCGACGGGTGGATTTCGAATGTATCCGAAAGCTGGACGTCGGCAGGAAAAAGAAATGAACTTCAACTTTGCCTGGAAACCGACACACTTTATTAGTGTGGATGCCGGTATGCGTTATTCCTCTTTCTGGACATTTGATGATTTTCGTAAAAGCCAATTGGATGCAGGTAACACCAGCCTCAATAGTTATGCGCCTACGATAGGAAGAACCATCCACGTTGAATATGACAAGGTTCTTACCCGAGCTGATGTCGAATCAGACATACAGTTCCAGGAGGATAATCGTGCTTTCTTAGAGATGTTTGGTCAGGACGTAGACGCAAACATTCAAGCAATTCTAGATACCGTCGGCACGACGCAAACAGCATCCTCTGAGAGCGTCTGGAAAGTCGGTAAAGATGGCAAATATTATAGAAATAATCATCCCTGTTTAACGATAGAAGCCAATGTCACGGCTTGTCATAGCGGGGCGGAGGTCATTGGCAATGTACAAACTATTAAAAAGGTGAAACACCTTAAAGGGGATGGTTGGGCTCCGGTACTGTCGGTTGCGATGGATCTGAATGACGATAGTCGCATTTATGCTCGCCACAGCCAAGCTTATCGTTTCCCCAGTTTATTTGAAAATACCATTAGTTTTTCAGCCTCACTACCTAACCCGGATTACGAGTTAAAACCAGAACATATATATAACTACGAAATCGGCTATGTACATAACTTGGCAGGCCTAGTCGATGCGGATTATGTCGACCTCAAACTCAGTTATTTTTATAACCGCACCGAAAACGTTATCGAGCGTGATCCTAATATGAACTTCAGCAATCTGGAAAAACAAACGTTGGAAGGGATTGAGTTTCAGGGGCGCTATGACAATGGCGGCTTTTTCACCAACCTGAACCTGGCTTATAACTTCGAAAATGAAGTCTGTGATGAATCATCTGCTGTTGTATTAGATTACCGCTCCACCAGTGATTGTGTTGAAGATGGCTTTGTCGGCGGATACCTGGTGAGCATGGCTATGCCGGAATACACCGCTAACTGGACGTTAGGTAGGCGATTTTTCAATCGTAAATTAGAGCTGGGAAGCCGTGTCACCTATTACTACAAACATCAGGACAAGTTTGAAAGTAATTATCGTGATCCTTCAGACATCACTTTCTTCGCTAATACGCCACTGTCATGGGACACCATCCTATTATTTGATGCCTATGCCAGCTACCAACTAAACGATGACATCAGTGTAGAGCTGACCGGCACTAATCTCAGCAATGAGTATTACCTCGATCCCATGAGCCGTTCTGCCATTCCAGCTCCAGGACGCACATTCAAACTCAGCCTCACGGCTAAATTTTAATCATGAGACAAGGAGGTGGTTTCTCAAAAAAAAAGCAGTGTTACCGAATAACTAACTATTTTTTAAATACGAGGACAATATGATGAAAACATTACAAAAACTATCCATTCTTGCTTTAGCGCTTGGTTTCACAGGCATGGCACATGCCACTGAATCGGATCAAAGTTATTCAGGAACGATCACCGTTGGTGGCACCACCAGTACATCACCTGATCATCCTGGTACGGTTGGTGCGCCTGGTGTGGGCGTAAATGCCTTCTATGGTGGCACGATGATTAGTTTCTCTAGCCTGAAATCATTGGGTAGCGTCGACGCTAATAATATTTATGCCATTACTACCGCGATGATGCCCCCATCTCATGCTGCACTGGGGAATTTTGATTTTGCTCAGGTATCAGGACAGGAAGTCTATTTTGGTGAATGGTCACAAAATGGCACCACAAATGATCCAACTCGCGTGGTTTATTACTCTGGTGATGACACAGGCACCACTATGCCAACTACTGGTACAGCGGCCTATACCGTTAAAGGTATCAACAACTACAACGGCTCTAACTTACTGACCGGTACGCTGAATGCTAACTTCGGCACAGGCAACTTATCCGGCTCAATGAGCAGAACCGGTCTAAGCATTGCTATCAATGCCTCAATTAATAGTGCTGATGCTAGCTTCTCAGGTGCCGCTTTAGCTAATAGCTCCACTCTGGGTACCACTGAAGGCCACTTCTATGGCGCTGATGCTGCCGCTTTAGCAGGGATTGCTAAATTTGCTAACCGTGATTATGACACTGCTTTTGGTGGTGCGAAGTAATCATTGTTAGTTCAAGGATGAAACATGGCCAGATGCTTTCGGGCATCTGGCTTTTTCCTTTTCATGAGTTTCAACATGATGTTTGATGTATACCGATCTCACCACTATCCCACTTCAGAATGGATAGCGTTTTTGTGCCTTATGGTTTTATGCATAAGCAGCTCGAACAGTTGGGCAGATGATAAAGACACGTCTCTCCGCTTAAACCAAGGAATCGAGTTACGCGCTGATCAACAAGAGCAGGAAATCCTGAAAGATGAGGACTATTTGCGAGGTGAACGGCCCAGTTTAATCATTGATGGTCAGTCATACATCGTTCAGCACAACAGTAATGATGTCGGCCGTGCCTTGTATGTGTCATTGCAGAAAAAACAGTGGTCGTCGGTGAAGTTTTTTCTGCAAGAATATGAAGAATTTGCTGATGCAGATCCTATGCTGCTGGCCTATGCACGGGGTGCTATTGCACGAATGGAAGGTAATCTGGAACAGGCAGAAACAGAATACCGCCAGCTTATCGACTTAAAACCCGACTTTTTGCCCGGTCAGTTAGAACTCGCACGCGTGCTGTTTGAAAATAGGAAAGATGCAGAGTCAGATCAGGTGTTTGGAAGCATTCAACAGACATTAAATCCTGCCGATGCACGTCAGCAAGGCGTTAGCACCACGGTAGATAGTTTTTTACAGGCTTTAGATAAACGCCAGTCATGGCAAGGTTCCTTTTCCATTGGCCCAACCTGGGTCGATAACTTGAATCAATCCTCTGAAAGCTACAGTTGCTTACTCTATTTTGGCAATGTCTGCTTTTACGAACGTGAAACACCCGAAGCCGTGAAAGCACATGGCCTGGATTACGAAGCCACACTGAATAAACGATTTGCTTTATCAGGCCATCATGGTGTGTTTTTCCGTTCATTATTATTTGGTCAACGTTATAAAGATAATTCTGACTTCAATGAAAGCCAAATCACCTCACAGCTAGGCTATAGCTATCACGCTCAACGTAATCAGTTTTCATTCGCCCCTTCTTTTGATTTCTCACGTTATGGTCAGCGCTCCATGTATGTTGCCTGGGGTTTGCATAGTGAGTGGTTACATTATGTGTCTGATCGTGTGCTGTTTAAACTCGAAGCCGACTACAAAGATCAGCAGTATCGACAAGAAGACTATGCTGCTTATAACGGTGATATCTGGTCAGCTTACGCCACCGCCTGGTATGTATTTCCTCATCACTGGACAGTCTTTGGTGGTGTGGACTGGACGCAAAAACAGGCTGAAGTGGAACCCTATGCCTATCAGCAAATAGGCATCAGAGCCGGTCTGTCCAAAGAATTTAACGAGAATATCAATGCCGTGCTTTTTGCCTCTGTGCGTCAACGCAAACATGATGAATTTAATGCCTTACTTGGCGAGCAGCGTGAAGATATTGAGCAAAACTACACGCTTATTGTGCGTTTCCCCGGACTGAGTTTTTATGGGCTGGAACCTAATCTCACCCTGAAACATCGAAAAGTGCATAGCAATGTGAACTGGCTTTATTCCTATGAACGTAATGCTGTGAGCCTCCGACTTGAGAAACAATTTTAATCGGGAAGATTTATGTCACGCATCCTTTTTTATCTGTTTTTATCGTTTTATTCTCTATATGCCAGCGCTGCCGATAATAGCTGGCAAACTCTACAAACACAGGCAACTGACGCATTTAAAGCAGAAGATTATCAAACAGCTGAAACAACCATAAAACAAGCGATTGCCATTACAGAAAAAGCTGATAATGGGGCGGCCTATAAAGCCAGCAGTCTTAATTTATTAGCCTTTATTCAGGAGGCACAAGGTCAACATGAACAGGCAATGACAAGCTTATCAACCGCGGTGAGCTTGGCAAAACAAGCCCTAGCCTCACCAGATGAGCAAATAGCCACCTTATTATTTAATCGGGGCGTATTACTGCAAAAAAATAATCACTTAAATAAGGCTGATAGCGTACTGGATGAATCCATAGAACAGTTCCAGCTCAGTCACAGTGATGGTGGTGGTAAATTATGGCAGGCTATTTTATTAAGAGCGCAGATCTTAATATCACTTGGAAAGCAGCCACAGGCATTAAACCTGATTTCAGACACATTATCCGACGCAACGGATAAAGCAGATACCCCGTTACCGTTATCAATAGAAAGCGATTTAGTCTTATTAGCGGCTGATATCCAGCTAAATAAGGATCAGTGTTATCAAGCGATCAACTCGCTTGAGCACCTGAAAAAGAAGCTTAGTCATGACACAACATCAGCAGCCGAGAATTTGCCAGCATTGCTGAATTTACTATCCAGAGCTTATGAGAAATCAGGCCAAGCAGATAAAGCAGCCGCCACCCGAGAACAATTTGTTCAATTACAAAATCAGAGCACACCTTCCATGACAATGGTGATGCAGCTGAATGAGTTGGGGCTATACCAACAACAGCGAGATAACCTAAAACAAGCTGAACAGTATTACCAACAAGCCTTATCGCAACTATCCGCTTTGGGCAAACAACAGAGCATCGAACAAGCCACTATCTTAGGTAATCTGGGTAGCATACAACTGGCCCAACATAATGCTAAAGCGGCTGAAGCCTCTTTAAAACAAAGCTTAGAACTGTACCAACACATTCGGGAACATCCCTTGCAAACCGCACGTATAGCGGGCTATCTAGGTACGCTGTACTACAACAAGCGAGATTTTGCTAAAGCCGAAACCGCTTTCTTAACGGCAGTAGAAAACTTACAAAAAACGACTCCTGAAAACGATGGCAGTTTATTGCTGGCGCTACAAAATTTACAGTCACTTTATATCGCCTGGGGTAAATCTGAAAAAGCGGCAGCCTACAATCTAACCATCCAGGACCTTAAACAAAGACTTTAATAAAAATCAGCGGATACATTACGGAAATTGGCAACTGCTTCGGTATATCAAATAACACAGACTTTTATTTACAGGATAAACCGATGACAGACCAACTCACTCTTTCAAACGCCTTACGCAGCGAAACACATGACTTACATGAAGTACTGGATAAGCGTGTGATGCAATTAAACCCGTTTGCAGACAGCGAACATTATCGGGGCTTTCTGCGTATGCAATTACGTCTTCATACTGCAGCAGAACCGCTGTATCACAACAGCAATCTCTTAAACTTACTGCCTGACCTCAGCGGTCGCAGCCGTCTTAATGCTGTTTTAGCAGACTGTGAAGATGTTGAATTAAATAAAACGCTGCTGAGCGAAGATCAGCGTATCGCAAGCTATATCAAGATTTCAGATGAATATGAGGGGCTTGGTTGGTTATATGCGTTGGAGGGCTCAACACTGGGCGCGGCGATGTTGCTCAAACATGTCAAAAACCAACTGAACTTATCTGAAACCTTTGGTGCCAGCCACATGGCAGCACACTCGGACGGACGCGCCACTCACTGGAAACAGTTTAAAGCGATGCTAGACCAACTGGAGTTAACTCCGGCACAACGTGAAAAAGCAATAACAGGGGCAACACAGGCTTTTATTTTTGTCACTGATGCCGTTAACGATGTAATGATAGATGATGCTATAGCGAGTTAAACCATGGTTATAACGTTATTGTGGCGCTTTTTCGCACTGATTTTTCTCGGTATTGCCTTCGCAGGCGTGATATTACCGGGCTTACCCACTACCGAGTTTCTATTGATGGCACTCTGGTGTTCGGCAAAAGGCTGGCCACAATTACACCACTGGTTATTACATCATCCGCGGTTTGGTCACATGATTCAGCAATGGCAGCAACATCGAGCAATACCCCGACGCGCTAAAGTGATAGCTCTAGTGTCGATGACGATAAGCTGCTGTTTACTGTTTTTAAGTGGACTGCCACTGTGGGTGAAATGCCTAAGCTCAAGCATGATGGTGGCCGTGTTGTACTGGTTAATTACCCGGCCAGAGCCATCAAATGATACAGAAGTTAGTCAGATAAAATTGAAGCAGTAAGACACGCCTGTAAGCCTTTGGCGATATATTTTTCAACCGAGGAGACAGACACATTGAGTCGCTCGGCAATGGCTTTGTAGCTCATACCATCCAACTGTCTCATCAATAAGGCTTGGCGCACATTGGCAGGCAGACGATGTAATAAGCTATCAATTTCGGTCAAGGCTTCTATCATCAACGCCTGAGTTTCAACCGAATGGGCTGTGTCCTCGGGTTGTTGTTTCAGATAGTCCAGATAGGCTTCTTCCACACGCCGACGGCGAAACACATCAATAACCAGCCCTTTAGCAATATGTGTGAGATATTTACGTGCATCTTTTTGCTCAGGTAGTCGACCACTTGTGAGTATCCGTAGATAGGTATCCTGAATCAGATCAGCCGTGGTCTCTGGACACCCCATTCGCCGCTGAATAAATACCGATAACCAACCACGGTGCTCCAGATACAGATTCTCGATTGTGTCTGTGTGGGTGGCACGCATGATGTTCTCCTTAAATAGCTATATTTACAAATCTTAACGAGAATCATTATCATCTATAAACTGAAAAATTGCAAATGCCACTTTTAGATAATAGCTAATTGATTTTTATTGGATTTATTCCATCCTAGTCACACCTTTATTGCTAATCAGAATAGCTTAAGTATGGATAAGTTCTGTTATTCGTTTTTTAACTGAGATCACACCATGTTTGCCGAATCATCAGGGCAAAATGGTGGCAACCAGTTCTGAAGGGGTAAGTTTGAAACGCTTTTTAAAGGCGGTAATAAAATTTGACGGGTGTCCATAGCCTGCAATAAAGGCGGCTTCACCAATCGATTTTTTTTCGACCAATAATGCTTTTTTTGCCATATCCAGACGTCGTTGACGACAGTAGTTATTCACCGTCACCCCATAGGTCGTTTTAAATTTACGTTGTAAGGTACTCACACTCAGCCCTATCGCTGAAGACATTTCTGCAATGGTCATGGATTGCATCATCATGTCATCAATTTGATGTCTTAGTTGGTTTTCCTGTGATGCAGTTGCATAGGATTGATCTGTATTTTGTGGTCTTTCTGCTCGATGAAGTAAGGTTAATACCTTCAAGTTTTCAGCGATCAGTTGAAAGATGATCGCCTCTTTCAGTAACTCATCCTGAAGAGATGTGTGTTGGGCTTTAAATAAATAATCACTGGCCAGCTTTGCAACAACATCAGAAGCTTGCCAGTGGTAAAAAGCAGCATGGTCATGAAATAGCTGTTGAATATGATGCCTTTCGTCTGGTGTAGTCGCTCTTACCTCAAGCCATTGTCGTTCGATAAATATATTCAGTTTATTCACATGCATACCGCGTTCAAAACGGCGACTAAGCACTTCAGGTTGGTTAATAATAAAAGCGGAACATTCCACACTGCCCTCACCAAGACAACCTAGCTGATAGCGTTGTGAGCCAAGCGAAAATGACACTTTTCCGTCAAATAAGATAGTCATGCTGATCGCCGGAGGCAGTTCTGCAAAGCTGGTTCTATCCGACATTTCTATTAAGTTACCGGCATGCACAGACAGACCATGTCGATCAAAATGATGATGAAAGAGGCCTTTTAGAATGACTTCATCCTGAGCCGTGTCTTGTGAAAAACTGACGTAACGTACATTCATTCGATTCAGCTCAGACAGATAAACCATATTATCCAGTGTTGCCGTCACCTGATTGCCTTGTTTGTTTGACGAAGAGTCATTCTGTTCGACATCGGTAAAACCTGAGTCTTCACCTGATACCCCTATTTCATCTGACTGATGATTTTTCATAACACTATGACGTTTACTCATAACTCTTTTAAGGAACTTAGCTGTTAGTTCCATTATATAATGATAATGATTTTCATTTACAAAAATAAGAAAGAAATCGTTCAACGCTTATTGTTAAGGGGATTTATGAAAAAACATATTTTAACAGCCATGATCTACGCTTGCCTCAGTACACATGTCCTAGCTGAGGACAACACATCAGATCCGATCGAGAAAGCAAATAATCGTGTGCAGCTCAATAATATTGTGGTTAAAGGTGAAAAAGAAACAAAAACCCTGAAGGACACCTCCTCCTCCGTCGCTGTTATCCATGAAGAGGAACTCAATAGTACTCAATATCAGTCGTTTCAGGATGTCATCGCAACCGTACCAAACGTCGTCGTTGAAACTGGAGCCGTGCCAAATGTTCGTGGCATCACGGGTAATGGTGCTGCCGGAGGCTTTCTCTCAGTCACTGGTGGAGCCAATGCCAGATTCACCACACTGATTGATGGGGTAGCACAACCCTTTGTCGCCGATCTTACGGGTAGCTCAGGATTATGGGATTTGGAACAAGTTGAAGTTTATAGAGGACCACAATCGACAAATAATGGCCGTAACAGTATCGCCGGTGCGATGTATATCAAAACGAAAGATCCCTCTTTCGATTGGGATGGAGCAGTACGCTTAGGCTATCGTAATAAAGATAAGTACTTTGATAAGGCGGTGATGCTTTCAGGTCCAATTATCGAAAATACACTAGCCTTCCGGTTTGCTGGGCAGGCTGTTGATGGAGAAACAACAACCAGTAATGAACCATTTAGCACCAATCCAACCAACCTAGATTTAAATGAACTGGATACTCAACAAGGTCGGTATAAGCTACTTTGGACACCAACTGATGACTTTAAGGCCTTGTTTACGTATTCAAAATATAAAGAAGAAGGCGATGCGGGCAGACGTTACTTCAGAAATGATGGTGTGGGTGGCTACAATAAAATTGACTCTTTAATTCGCGATATGGACACCGAAAACGAAACAATTAGCCTCGACATGTCATATCAACTCAACGACAGCATGTCAGTCGATATGCTCGTATCTAAAATGAATTACCAACTTAGTTTTGATAGCTATGACCCTCTCCCTTCCTCAAAGCAATCTGCCAACTTTAGTGAAGATAACAAAGACGTCGATCTCAAACTCAATTTTGGCCAGGATAGTGACGCTTTCAATGGCTTAATAGGACTCTCATATTTTAAGCGTGATCAATCCATTAAAAGTCTTGGTGGCAGCGTTTATTCTGGAGATGATGACAGCAATGCCAAAGCACTCTACTCCGAACTCAATTTTGGTTTGGCAGAGAAATGGATCTTAACCACTGGGCTTCGCTATCAAAAAGAAGAGCAGGATCGTCATTTCGATTATACCTCTCGTAACATCTCTGCAGACTTGAAGGAAGATAATAAAATTTTGTTACCTTCTGTCGCGCTTAAGTATGCATTTTCAGACACCTCAACTGTCGGTATAAGTTATAGAAAGGGATATAACTCAGGCGGTGGTGCATTAGATATTACTGCCGGTGATTATTATTACTACGATGAGGAACGTGTGGATACATACGAAATCTTTAGTCGTAATGAATTTGATGATGGCCGATATACACTGAATGCCAACCTATTCTTTAATGAATATGATGGTTATCAGGGTGTTTCCAGCCGTCGTATCATTAATATCGATACTGCCGAAACCTATGGCGCCGAGTTAGAGGGTGTTGCATGGGTAACTGATGATATTGAAGTGACAGCCTCATTAGGACTATTACACACTGAAGTTATTGATGGTGGTGATGACTACACATCTGCGACGGGCAATCAACTGAGCACGGCACCGAAAAAAACAGCCAACCTCGGGGCAACCTACTTCCTGACCGATAATTTTAATTTCGGAGGCAATATTCAATATATCGGTGGCTATTATGGTGATATTGATAACTCGGACGATCAAAAAGTGGGCGGTTACTCCGTGATCAACCTTCGAGCAAACTATGAAATAGGTCAATTATCACTTTCTGCTTACGTCAACAATGTAACAGACAAATATGCTGAGCGTGTTGTTTACCCTATTACCGCACAATATACACAAGGCTTTAAGGATGTGATTGACCCTCGTACAGTGGGTATAGCCGCCACATATTCGTTCTTTTAAGTCTTAAATCACAGCAAAAACCAAGCAGCCGTTATCGAAGGCTGCTTGGTTTTTTTCGAGAGCCTATAGTATGTCCATTTATTCCTATGTCGCATTACTACTATCGTTTGCCGGATGTGTGTGTGTTTATTTAGCATCGCGTCATCAACTTTGGTTAAAAAGCACCATAACCTGGCCCGCGCCAAGGCTACGTCATAGCGGATTGATACTGCTCATTATAAGTCTGATGTTAGTCATCAGCTCAATGCAGGCGGTAGCGGGCGTGTTCATGCTCATGGTCTGGGTGATGCTACTGCTTGTGTTATTTCCATATGTAGGTGCCTGGAAATCACTTAGGAGAACACGCTAATGGCTGACTCTTCATTTCGAACAGACTGGCTCAGTAAATCCCTAGCCGGCATCCTTTTAGGCTTTTTGGCAGCGATGGCCATCTGCGGTTTATTTTTCCTGCTGCCACTGCCCATCGGGCCAAGTGCCGAAGCCCAACTGATGATGTGGTTAGTGGGACCTGTCTGGCTTACATTACTGAGTACCTGCTTTTTATTTCGCTCTGGCACTCGCGCCTGGTTTTGGCTGGGACTGACTAATGTCGTGCTGTATGCACTGTATTTTTTATTTAAATCATTCTGAGATAAATCCCACATGAAAGTAAAAGCAGACATTATTCGTACCTATAAATCGCTGCATACGTGGGTCGGTATTATCAGTGGTATGGCATTGTTCATCGCCTTTTATGCAGGCGCATTGACCATTTTTAAAGAACCCATCAGCCATTGGGCAACGCCTCCCCTTCAGCATTCAGAGTCAATTAGTTTATCTGCCGTTCCTTCTGTGCTTGGCCGAGTTATAAAATCCCACCCGGAAGCCGCTCAGCGCATACAATTAAACCTAAACCCTGAAACACATCACACACAGCAAATCATGTGGACAGTCGAAGGTGAAAAAGGCGGGGATCATGATGTTTCCTCACTGCGTTATTTCAGTGCACAGTTGGATGAACACCAAGACTTAGTCACGACAGAAGTTTATCCAGCCACTGTTGCTCAATTTATTGACACCCTCCACCGGGTTGTAGGTCTACCTGTAGACAGTGATCCAAACCGCTGGATTATGGGTATTTTTGCCATTTTTTATACCCTGGCTCTGGTATCAGGTTTAATTATTCTATTACCCATTTTGGTGAAAGAACTCTTTGCTTTCCGTCTAGGCAGAAAACCAAAGCGGGTCTGGCTTGATGCCCATAATGTGGTGGGTGTGACCAGCCTGCCCTTTCACTTGATTATGGCGATAACGGCCTTTGGGTTTGCTTATCATGATCTTATTTACGACGTACAGGACAAACTCATTCACGAGGGCCAGTTGCGTCAGGCATTATTTTCCAGTGCACCCAAGCCGAATCCTGAACAAAGTACGGATCCCGCTACCATGTTATCGCCAGAAGAATTACTGGCAACCGCCAGAGAAATCGCCCCATCATTTGTCCCCTATCAACTGGAATATTCAGGCATCACCACGCCGCGGGCCAGTGTGATGATTTGGGGTAATGATGCTGATGCTATCGCTCCCAGAGCACCGGGCGGATTTATCGCAATCAATCCATACAGTGGTGAGGTGCAATCTACCGATTATTTACCCGGTCAACAACCGGGAGAAATGATTGCTGTCAGTAGTTTTTTTGCCTTGCACTTTGCCACCTTTGGCGGCTCGCCAATACGTTGGGCTTATTTCATTCTAGGCTTAGCTGGTGCATGGCTGTTCTATACAGGCAATTTATTGTGGGTAGAAAACCGACGTCGTCACAGCAAGCCTGATGGCAGGCTGTTTAATCAGCGTAAAGATGTCAAAGTCATGGCCTCGCTCACGGTTGGAATTTGTCTTGGCAGTGTCTGTGGCATCTCGTTGATGCTGGCCAGCAGTAAATGGTTGGCATTAGAAGCACAGGCCACATACCTCCATTTCCAATGGGTATATTACTTGACGTTTTTTGCCACTATTGCATGGAGCTTTATTCGTGGAGCCGCAAGAAGTTTGGTTGAATTGCTCTACGCTGCTGCCACTCTTACTGTCGCCATTCCGGTTACCAGCTTACTTAGCATCATTATTCCAGCAACAGGGCTGTGGATGCATACCGACTTGAATACATTGATGGTCGATATAGTGGCTTTCATCATGGCTGTTGGCTTTGGATTATTAGGACGAGCGACATATAAACGTGTTTATCACAGTCAAATCATTGACAGCGTCTGGTCTTACCGACCTGCACCTCGCTCTTTATAAAATAGGCATAGAGCAGAGGTTTTAATGTTGTATTTGCCCATATCGTCACCAGATGTTTATATACAATGGAGGCTTATTAAAAACAAATAGAAACACAGAGAGAAAATGTATGAGCAGACTCTATAATGATAAACACCGCGCCCTTCAAGATAGTTTTAATAGCCGTGAACTGGCTGATCGGGTGGAGGAAGTCGCCCTTGTCACAGAGATAGATGACAATGCTAAAGCCTTCCTTGAAAGTCGCGATATGTTCTTCCTGACCACGGTTGATGAGCGTGGTCGGCCAACCGTGTCTTATAAAGGTGGCGAAGCTGGCTGCTTTATCAAAGTGCTGGATGAAAAAACGATTGCCTTCCCCAGTTATGACGGCAATGGCATGTATTACTCGATGGGGAATATTCAAGGCAACCCTGAAGTGGGTTTATTATTTATTGATTTTGAGAAACCACATCGAATTCGTGTGCAAGGTAAGGCCATCGCCTCAAGTGACGATCCACTTATGGGAGAGTGGAAAGAAGCTGAAATGATCGTTCGGGTGACCGTATCTGAACTGTGGCAAAACTGCCCGCGTTATGTTCACCGCTATCAGAAAGTCAAAGACTCCCGTTATATTCCTAAACAAGAATGCAAAACACCAGTCGCCGCCTGGAAACGCGTTGATATGATGCAAGATGTGTTACGTGAGCATGAATTAAATCAAGTCGCCGATGAAGGTGGCACCATGCCGATTGAAGAATGGATGGGTTATATTCAGTCTGGGGATGAAAGAGCATAACGTCTCAGCAACTTGATGCTGAAAGCAAAGTCCAAAGATGCATAGCCGTGATCATATTACACACTATGAAGATCACCATTCAGGTAAGTTGAGCAGGAAAGGTTTTAAATTAATGAAAAAAGTGGCCTTGTTGATTGCGTTTCTGTTGCTCATCATCGGAGCCTTAAGCCTGATGCCATCCAATGCGACCATCACCTACAATGGCGAGCAAGTTACTGGCCCCTTAAAACATCTCATCGAAGCCGGTGGCATCATTTTTGTGCCCATACTCTTACTTTGTATGGGTATATTATTGGCTTTTATGTTCACAGGCATTGGGCTTATCGTACTGGGTTTCCTGGTTTTTTTCTGTCTCGCCTCTTTTTCTATGGTCTTCCCTTTTCTTCTGCCATTACTCATCCCTTTGTTCATTGTCTGGCTTGTCTTCGCACTCACACGCAAAGATAAAACCAGTGACGCCGTTAATTCAAAATAGAAAACAACGTTATCTGTCTAATTAATAAATAGGTCTATCAATGACATAGCCATCAAATTGATGGCTATGTCATCTCTTTCTAGAAGTCCAGCGAATAACCAATGGTTAATGTTCGGCCACGGCCTTTAAAGTTACGGGTATCTGAGCCATAACTGGTTTGGGATGAGTAGCTGAAATAATCCTTATTGAGCAGGTTTGTTACTCCAGCATGGATCTTACCGGTAGAGAGTTTATACGCCATAGTGGCATCAATCAGGCCATAGGCTTTGAACTGTTCTTCATCATCCCCGGCTTCTTCATCGAAGTTACGATCAAAGTTATAACTGGCTTGCACAAATGAGGAAAGTTTTGGGGTCCATTCAGCCTGCCAGCTGGCGATTAATCGATTGGGTGGAATATTTTGGCCATTCAGATCAGTATCAACTTTACCGTCATCATCACTGTCATAACGTCCCCGGATATAGGAATACGCCAGGTTTAGCTTGTGACCATCGTTTACTTTCCAGCCTAAGTTGGCTTCGGCACCGTTAATTTCTTGTTTTTCACGGTTAACCATATATTGGGTATTGTCTGCATTCGCCGACAATCTGGAACCTAAGTCCGAATCAGATTCATAATAACTGACTTCGAAATCGATCGCGTCCCAGTTTAGCCGAATGCCTACTTCTCTGTTCGTGGTTATGATTGGCTCAAGATCAAGCAATCCATCCACACTGGTACCGGCAACACTCACTTCACGTAAAACCCGCCCCACATCTGGCATACCAAAACCTTCTGAGTAATTAGCAAACACACTCAGCCATGACAATGGACTGATAACCACACCACCATTGAACAGCGTCTCACTAAAATCGGGATTGCCGCCTTTCACATCAACAGCACCTTTACCGTATACCGTTGTAAAATCATCCACGTCCAATTCTGAATGTTCGTAACGAACACCAGCATGAAGCACTACCGCCTCAATTGGCTGAAGTTGTAACTGTAGGAAAGGCGCGTAGTTTTTATATACCACTTCAGGTACATAACTACGGTTTGTCATAGCTAAGTTCTGAGAAGAACTGTCTTCAAGCAAATCAAAACCTGTTGTGACTTTTAACTTATCATCCAGCAAACCATCTTTCACTAAGGTGAATTTAGCCCCTTTTTTCACTGATTCAATTTGGGTTTGATCAATACTATCAGGCGCCAATGTTGGCTCATAAAAACTGCTGGATGTCAGTGCGCCAAATAATGCTTCAAACTCTTGTCTGTATGCCTGGGCGGTAAATTCCATCCCAGCTAAATCATAATTTTGGTATTTCAGACTGGTGGTTAACACCCGATTGTATGGCGCCTCACCGACAGGGGTTCCTCTAACTGATGTAGTCGGTTCCCCTTTTTCAATATCACCATCAACGCTGACATAATCATTGCCACCTTTGACCTGATAACGGTTGAGGGAAGCTTCTATGTGCTGATCATCGTCTATCCAGTAACCCAACTTGGTGAACAAGTCATAACTTTTCGAGTTCATAATGTCACCCTGCACATTATCTACCCCGATTTCGGTGCCATCAGCATCCAGAAACACACCTTGTCTTTCATAGCTCAAACCCAAGGTATATTCAAAGTCATTTTTACTACCGCTCAGGTTGTAATCACTGCGATACCCCGAGGTTTCATCACCAAACTCACCGGTTGGTGTCGTTATTTGCACATTCATGCTTTGTTTGAGTGTATCCTGGCTCGGACGACGGGTAATAAAGTTGATAATGCCGCCGGTCGCGCCTAAACCATGAATAGCGCTGGCACCATGAATCACCTCAACACGTTCGACCATCGACATATCAATAGTATGACCATCACGCTGGCCATCTCGCAGTGGATTACTTTGTGGCACACCATCAATCAGAAATAATGGTGAACGTCCACGGAATGTTTCGCCTCCACTGGTGAGCTTCTGACGACTTGGCGAGAATGAAGGCAACAAGTTACTCAGAATCTGAGAGGTGTCACTACTCATCTCCATTTGCTGTTCAATCTGCTCACGATTAATCACTGTGACCACTTGTGGCGAATCTTTTAGCTGGGTGTCAGAACGTGTTGAGGTTATCAACATATCGTCTAATTCAACACTTTGTTTTTGTTTGGGTGTGACGGCAACAGGTGCTGATTTTTTGCTAATGGAATAACTGCCATTGGCTAATAAGGTCGCCTGTAAACCAGTATCAGCTAAGAGCTGAGTGATTAACGTGGATGGTGCGGCCGTACCTTGAAATCGGTCGGCCTGAATACCGGCGACCACATCTGGGCTAAAAGAGACAGTAATTCCACTTTGCACAGCAAACTGATTGAGCGCTGATTCAAGTGAGCCGGCCTGAATATTAAAGCTTTGTTGTTGAGTCACACTATCTGCATGACTGATGTTGATAATAAGATCGGTGCTCACCAAAGCCGTGGTTAGCATTCCAGCCATGACGAGTTGTCGACTTAATGGCGATAAACTTAAGGGTAAGAAAGAGGCGTGTTTCATTCTTGGTCCTGTTAATTAATTTAGATAATACGGTTAGCGATAACGCTCTTATCTAACAGGCCGAACGAGAACCCCGAATCGTTAACCCCCTTAAACAAAAAAATAGTCAGGCAGGTTCAACTTGTGCCCAATAGCGGGTGAAATAATGGACTTTAACAGGTAGGGTACTACTGAGATTTTCTAATACGGATGACGTATTGTTGATATTAAATGCCCCGGAAATACGCAGAGAAGCCACAGCAGCATCACAGCGTAGCGCCCCTTTATGATAGCGAGCCAGTTCATTGATAAACTGATCCAATCGCCAGTTACTGACAATCAACATACCCTGTGTCCAGGCATCCATATTCACTGGCATTAAATTTAACGGGCTATGTTTTAATACATCAAAACGCATGCAATGTCCTGCCTGAACTTTGACCGCTTTATTGGCTTTTTCGGACTTCACTTCCACAGCATGTTTACTGACACCGACCCAGGTCTCTCGATCATGACTTCGAACCTGAAACCGGGTGCCCAGCGCCTTCACTGATCCTTGTGCCGTTTTTACAATAAAATCTTGCGATGGCACGCCTTTGCCAGTCTCAATAATGACTTCACCACGGTATAAGGTTAACTCCCTGACATTGTCACTGAAGTTAACGTCTAAGGCGGTACTTGTATTCAGATACACTTTGCTGCCGTCAGCCAGCTCTATGGTTTTACGCTCGCCTGTACCCGTGCGGTGTTGTGCAACCAGACTCGACAGTGCTCTCTGTTGATAAGCCACGCCTCCAGCACTTCCCACGGTTAATACCACGACCAGTGTTTTGATTAACTGGCGGCGCGAGTGACGCGCTTTTTCCAAGGTCTCATGTCTGATTTCCGTAGGCACTAATTGCAGTTGTTTCTGTAAACGTTCCACCCTTTTCCAGGCATCATAATGACGGTTATCGGCATCTAGCCATGCCTGATGTGCTTGATATATGACATCTCCGGGCTGTGCATTGCGAAGATCCACAAACCAACTGGCCGCCTGAGTCAAAATATCTTCATTCAGCTTCATCGTTTAATCTTCAATCAGTAACAGGCACTGTGTCATGGCACGAATAAAGTGCTTACGAACGGTCGTTACCGACACATTTAGTTGCCTGCCAATTTCAGCAAAGGAAAGCCCATCCAACTGGGCCAGCAGAAATATTTGTCGCCCGCGCTCGCTCATCGCATCCAGCATTTTTTCGATCTGTAATAAGGTGTCGATAATGAGATGATGCTGTTCGGCAGAAATACTGTGTTGTTCTGGCTGAACTTGCAGCGCATCGAGATAGGCCTGCTCAACTGTGCGGCGGCGGAAAAAGTCGACCAGTAAACCACGTGCAATACTGCTTAAATATGCTTTGGGTGAGTTGAATTCATGCTCACGCCCCTTTATCAATACCTTGATGAAAGTCTCCTGCGTGAGATCTTGAGCTTGCTCAACATTATTTAATCGAGAACGGATCCAACTCTGAAGCCAATGATGATGCTCTGAATAAAGTGATTCCAGTGTTTGCACAGCCATTATTAATAGAACTACTTCACAAGTGATAATGAGATACATTATCGTTTTGGAAATTATTTAGCAATAGTGGTGTTATCTGTGCGTTTGATTTTTAAGGATTATTTTTAATAAAAAAATAGCTGTAGCCTTTCAGTTCTAACTCGGCTCGCCAACCACTTTAAGTTTAGTAGCAATAAAGTCTTTATGAGAGACATAAAGCAAACTGGCGAGCTTACGAATCACATGCTCTTCTATGTCTTGTAATTCGTGATCGGCCCAGGCAATTTGCCAGAGCATTTCAATCAATTCAATTTTCTCTTGCTCGTTGTACTGCTGATTGATATCGGCGGTGAAGCGGTAAAAGTCGGTGGCTTCGCTGTGTGCTCTTTCAGCATCAGCAATTAGTTTCTCCGCATCGCTGTCTTCAACATCAAACTGACTGGCAAGGATCTGCCGTAACATGGCCTTTTCTGTTTCATGTTGCTCATTATCCACCGCAATGATTTCAATCATTAACGCGACGGCTGCCAACACTTTAGACTGCTGCTGATTCGCTAGATAAGCATCAGTGTTATCACCTAAGGTGGATGAAAATATCTGTTTTAGTTTTTCGATCATAGTTATCTCCTGCAAGCAAAACCGACTGCCCGCAGGTGAATAAAGTTCATTTTTTATTAGCCGGACTGACGATGACGGCAGCTTGATAGCGTGGTTTGCCGTAGCCAATCATGCGGTTAAACTCTTTGTGTGTGACGGGAATGTAACCACTGTCGGTGACACTTTTATTATCATCCCAGTCCACATCCGGATCATGAAAATACACAAAGGTATCGGAGACAGACACCACCAAAATCCAGTGAGGTGATTTACTCTGATTGAGACGATAAGAACTAATCAGAACCAACGCTAATGAACCTTTGGAGAGGTACTCTCTTAGCAAAGCAGAATCCACTGGTGCTTTCACTTGTTTGATATCAGATCGCGCTATTTTTTCAATAAAGTCCTGATGCACACATTCAATAACGGACTTCTTTTCTTCGCTACGCACACCATTGATAAAAGGAATATCGTCTGAGTTACAAACCAAGGTAGTTTTCAAACCGCGCTCATTAGCAGCTAGTGCCAAACCTTGTGGACTGCAGCCACCATGACCTGAGGTCATAAAAATAGTGGTGGCCTCGCGCCATAATTGCAATTCAAGCTGACGAGTGAGGGCTAACTCCTCATCCATACTCTTCATCGCCATCATCAGGCAAGCCGGTCCACAGGTAAAATCGGTCGATTGAGAGTAATGTGAAACTTCAGGATGGGTGACTTCTGGTACATGATGCAGCACTTTCATCATGCGGATAGCATCTGCATGATCCTCATAGAAGTCGCTGACAATATCAAACGGCTGATAACCCAACTTCTCATATAGCTTGATAGCGCCAAAATTATCAGGACGAACTTCTAGACGCAGAAAACTTCGACCGTCATCCAGTGCCTGCGTCTCGGCTTCCTGCATTAATTTGGCAGCAATACCAGCTTTACGATAATGAGCATCAACAGCTAATGAGTAAACACGGCCAAGCGATGTGCCTTGTGAGTAAAGTAACAACACATAGGCCACCAACTGCTCATTGCTTGTGGCCACCAGCAACAAATTATGGCCTTTTTTGATCATCCATTTGAAGCTGCGCCTTGAAATACGATCTGTTTCAAAGCACGCTTCTTCTAACTTGCTGAGCGCGTTAACGTCATCAAGCGTCGCCTCGCGGAGTAAAAACTCAGCGGGCGTTATGGTTGGCATGTTCAGTGAGTCCATCTAGTGCCATTTCGATAACCTGGCGGCCACGGAAAAGAACCAGTTCCTGCCATTGTTTTTGATCAGGGCAGAAGAAATCCTGCATAGCATGTTTTACATCCATGGTGACATCATCAGACCAGTCAATTTTGCCTTTTTGTTGTAGTTTTTGATCATCAGATAACACCTGCAACATCTGCTGAGTACCAAATGTGCCGAACTCCAGCGTTAAGAAGCACACGTTATCACCTTGTTGATGCCAAAAGTAATCATGTAAACCTAATTTGGTACCTGAACTCGATGTACCGAGTGACGGTTCGGTGACCGTTGCACCAAATAACTCGACCGCATATTGATGCCCCTGACTGTCGACAGGGTGATCGCAGATAAGCTCACCAAAACCGTAGGGGCCAAGACCACTATGAATATCAATCACAATCACTTGTTTACGTTTAGTAGGCTTAATTTGTGCTGCCAGCTGCTCAATAAGTTGACGTGACCATGTGGGTTCTTTGCCACCGAAGTAAGGGGCTGATGGTTGCTCGTATTGACCTTCAGATAGTAAATCAAATTTTTCTCTATCTTGGGCCACGGTGGCGATATCCGTTTTACCCTGCTCAAGCTCTTTCCAGATTTCAGCACCTTTCGATGCTGGCAGCTCACTGTCAAAATCAACAAAGTTACGATTGAGATCAATACCTTGATCATCACCACGGCTGGCCCAGGCAAACCCCCAAGGGTTAATGGCATGAACAAGTATCACACACACATCGGGAGGAAGACGACGATAACGCGTGACAAAATCGGCTTGAATCGCAGAACCAGCACCACCTTCCACACCATGCAACCCAGACACTAACACGATGATATTTTCTGCTTTTGGATTGCCCGCCCAAGCGATGTCACAAAATAGCTTTTCGTTTTTAGGGCCTTTGAGTGGATGAGGATGATGCGTTAACCTTTCAATAATCGAGCTGGTTTCAACATTATTGATGAATTTATCTCTTGCGCTGGAATAGCGCTGCGAAAATACGCTTAAAACTGCATCTGCATACATTTTAACGGGCCTCCTGTGCAAAATTTTCGCGAAGGATATGTGAGTTTTGCCATTTTGACCAGCAAATAAAAAGGGATGCAAAATTTTTTATCACATCCCCTGTCTATTCACTTTATGATTCGCTTTTAAAAAGCACCACTATGCGACCAACAGTAAGGACAAGCCATGACTAAGCACTTGATAATAGTTGAAAATATTGACGACTGGAGTCCTTACTTCCCCAGCGAGCAAGTAATTGATGTCGATACCTATCTACAATCCCTGTCGCAAAATACACACTCACCTGCGCAAATCCTTAATTTATGCCGAAGTCTGGATTATCTCAGCCGCGGCTATTATTGCTCGATGGTGGCTGAAGCACGCGGTCATCGTGTATTACCCGGTCTACGGACGATTAACGACCTGTCCCGTAAAAGTCTTTACGCCTATGATCTGTCGGACTTATCCACACAATTGGATAAGCAGCTCAGTACCACCTCAGCCGAAAGTTTTGTATTAAAAATCTGTTTTGGACAAACGCCCGTCACCTCATTACAAAAACTAGCCCGACAAATATTTGAACAATTCCCTTGCCCGATTCTGGAAGTCGAGTTTAGTTTTAACGCACACTGGATTATCAGCCAGATCAAAGCCGGTGCGATTAATAAACTGACTGAAACAGAGCAAGACTTCTTTGCTGAAGCGCTGGATAGCTTTAGTCATCGCTTATGGCGAAAACCAGCCAAACGCCGTCAATTTCGTTACGACATGGCCATTTTACATAACCCTAAAGAAACGATGCCACCGAGCGATATGGCCGCATTGAAGAAGTTCATTAGCAGCGGTCGCCGTATTGGTATTGATGTGGAACTGATCACGCCGAAAGATTACATCCGTCTCGCTGAATATGATGCCTTGTTTATTCGTGAAACCACGGCCACACATAATCACACCTATAAGTTTGCCCGTCGCGCAGAAAGTGAAGGCTTGGTGGTCATTGATGATCCAACCTCGATCATTCGCTGTACCAATAAAATTTATTTAAAAGAACTGCTATCCGCCAACAATCTACCTATGCCGGATTCACACCTGCTATATCGCAATGATACGGCTGGTCTGGACAAACTGTGTGAGACAGCGACCTTCCCATTGGTAATGAAAATCCCTGACGGCGCTTTTTCAAAAGGTGTGATTAAGGTGAACAACGCGGATGAACTTCGCGAGCAAGCGCCCGCCTTCTTTCAGCAGTCGGCTATTATTCTGTTACAGGAATTTATGTATACCGATTATGATTGGCGTATCGGTATGTTTAATAACAAACCTATCTACGCCTGCCAGTACTTTATGAGTAAAGGACATTGGCAAATCTACAATCACAACACCAAGAAAGGCACATCCAGTGGTAAATCTTCCGCTATCCCTATGAGCGAAGTTCCTGAAAAAGTACTGAAAATTGCGACAAAAGCCGCGAAGTTGATAGGAAATGGTCTGTATGGCCTCGATATCAAACAAAGTGGTAATCGTATTGTGATTATTGAAATCAATGACAACCCCAGTATCGATAGTGGTGTTGAAGATAATTATCTCGGTATGGCGTTATACGATGACATTATGCGAGAGTTTTTAAGGCGGCTGGAAGAACGCCGGGCTGCCAGCCATTAACCTGCTGTTACAAACAAAAAAGGCGCTGAAATTCAGCGCCTTTTTTGTTTAACAAGCCGTTTCTAGCTTAGAAGCTATAACTTGCCCCGACATGAAGGTAACGTTTTTCACCAACGAAGTAGCGATAGCCATCAGGGTTTACACCAGGAATTGGTCTGAAGTCAGCACGTTCGGCATATTCAGTATTAAATAAGTTTTGAACTCTTCCATATAGTTTTAGGTTTTCAGTTAATTGATGCGAGGCATGAAGATTAAACACATCATGTCCATCATACTTAGCAGTATTCCCATCATTAATGTAATACTCACCCATATGTTCCCACTCTAACTCAGCACGACTTTTTGGCGTGAAATTCCAACCCAGTCTGACATTTGCCATCTGTTTAGGTGCTGTTACCAGATAGTTGCCGCTCTCAATGGTACTGTAGTCATCTGAGCTTGCTCTGTTGAAATCATATTCATGTTTAGCAAAGGTTAGATTAGCCGCCACATCGAACTGACTGTTAAAGGGATAGAACATACCGAGTTCGAGACCCGTATGTTTAGTCTTGCCATCATTGACGTTGATATCGTTGCTATCCGTAAAGAAATAATCTTTCTTTCTCATATGATAGGCAGTGATTTCATACTGGAACCCTTCCCCAACTTTTCTGACACCGACTTCGATACTGTCGATTTGTTCAGAGTCTGCTCGATCACCATTATTGTTCTGAATTCGATATAGATCGGTTGTCTGAGGAGCACGGTTACCTCGAGCATAGTTAATAAATGCAGAAGTATCATCCGTTAACTCTTGTACTAACCCTAATTTAGGACTCAGATTATTAAACGAGTCATCGCGTGATTCAGGGCGATAATATCGACTTGTTATCACACCAGATGTTGTATTGTTAGTGTAGTCGTATTTGGTGTATTCATAACGTACACCTGCTATTAGGCGTGTTTTATCTAAGATTTGCCATTCAGTATGGGCGTATGGCGCAATAACTGTTGCATCAACGTCATAATCATAATGCACGCCTGGTATGAAGCCTCTGACCGTGGTTGAATTATTTTGGACTTCTTTTAATTGCCCTTCTGTGTACTCAAAATCAGTACCCAAAATGATTTTATGACCACCATCCAGCTCTTTTGTATAGGAGCTTAACAAGCCAACACTACTGTGTTTATTGCTCTCAACTGGCTTACCCGGAGAGAGGAAATGCATCAAGAAATTCATCTCAGTATGTCGAACATAAGGTGTCAGCGTGAATGAAGATGTATCACTTAATTCATGAATCCACTCAGTAGATAAACGATACGACTTGGCGTCACGATAAGCTTCAGGATTGGGATTTTGACGAGACAAGCTTTCATCTTCATAGACCTTATATCCCGTAATATAACCAGCAGTTTCTTGATTCAGGTTGGTGTAGCTGAATAAGGTCTTGAAACTATCAACATCACCCAGATAATCATGTCTGAAACTGACTTTCTGCTGGTCATAACCTGAGTCACTGACATAACCTCCATCTGTAGTGCCATTCACGCTCAAACGGTAACCATGTCTACCAACGGTGTCACTTATCGTGGCTTTAGTTTGATATAAGTCATGTGGACCGATTGAGAAATCAATCTGACGTTCTAAGTCCAAAGAAGGCGCACGACTCAATACGTTTACCAGGCCATGAACCGCATTAGAACCATATAACGCACTACCCGGTCCGCGAACGACTTCAATACCTCCCGCCTGCTCATAGTTGACTTCAAATAAGCCATTCACATTGGCAAAACCAGCAGCACGAAGTGGGATACCATCTTCAAGAAATAGGAATGAACCTGCGCCTGCACCACCGGTCAGTACAGGTGAACGGATTGAAGTCAAATGCTCTTGACCATTACCGTGCTGAATATTGACACCACTAACGCGATTAAGAATTTCACTGATATGATCTGGTCGCACAAGATCGATTTCTTCTTCTGATACTTTGCCAGTATTCCCGGCTTGCTCAAGTAATGGTGTCTCAGAACGCGTACCTGTCACCACCATGCCACCAAGCGAAACTTCTTTATCACCCATTTCTTCGGCAAAGGCGGGTTGCCACATTGTAGTCGCTGCAGCAGCCACCATTAATGTGAGTTGTTTTTTTGAAAACATAATCCAAATTCTCTCTTGTAAATGATCATTAATCCCGTGATTGGGGAAAATTTTCCCATACAGAAGGTTTTAATACATCAGAAAAATCCCTAAACCCATTGAAAATAGACATTCAAATCCCCAATTACATGATCAAGATCAATTTCAGGTACATAATCCATTTATGGAATACAAAGACTATTACAAAATTTTGGGTGTCGCCCGTGATGCTTCTCAGGACGAGATAAAGAAGGCCTATCGGAAGCTGGCCAGAAAATATCACCCCGATGTCAGTAAAGAAGCGAACGCTGAAGACAAATTTAAAGAAGTAGGTGAAGCCTACGAAGTCTTACGTGACGAACAAAAACGTGCTCAGTACGATCAATTCGGCAGTAATTACCGTCACGGCCAATCATTTAATCCGCCCCCAGGCTGGGATGATCATGCCGGTTTTGGTGGTGGCAACTTTAGCAGCTTCTTTGAAAACATGTTTGGCGGCATGGGAGGAATGGGCGGCGGCATGGGAGATAACTTCTTTGCCCGTGGTGAAGATGTGAATGCCAAAATTACTATTTCTCTGGAAGATGCATTTAACGGTGCCACCAAAACAATTCGTCGTCCTGCCGGCGCCAGTCAGTCAGGCACGATTAATGTAAAAATCCCGGCAGGCATTGCCTCCGGTAAGAAAATACGCCTTTCAGGCCAGGGTAAATCGGGCGGTGGCGGCAAGTCCGGTGACTTGTATCTTGAAGTAAACATTGCACCACATCGTCATTTCCGTCTGGAAGACAAAGATGTGTATCTGGATTTACCTATTGCGCCATGGGAAGCGGCTTTAGGTGCCAAAGTTACCGTACCCACCTTAGCAGGAAAAATTAATCTGACCATTCCGGCTGGTGCTCGTAGTGGTCAAAAAATGCGGCTGAAAGGACGTGGATTACCGGGCAAAGAACCTGGCGACGAATTTGTGGTCTTGCAGATAATGGTGCCGCCTGCTGACAGTGATAAAGCGAAAAAGCTTTACCAGCAGATGGCAGAAGAAATGGCTTTTAACCCGCGAGAGTCGCTGGAATAATTTTTATCGGGAGGCGTTGTGAAGTTCAGCTTTAAATCATCCATTGTTTGGTTAGCCGCATTTGTTTTAATTGCCCAGGTCGCATCTGCAGCACTTCCACTTAACTGGTTTTCTGATAAAGGCGAGATGCCCTCTTTGGCGCCAATGCTTGATCGCACCAAACCAGCTGTGGTCAATATTGCCACGAAAAGTGAAGTCAGAGTTCAAGACAACCCTTTTATGAATGACCCTTTTTTCAGGCACTTTTTTAATGTGCCTGATCAACCCAGAGTCAGACAACGCCAAAGTTTAGGTTCTGGGGTCATTATTGATGCCAAAGAAGGCCTGGTCATCACCAATAATCATGTGATTCGTGGTGCTGATGAAGTCACAGTGTCATTAAATGATGGACGGACCTTCCAAGCTGAGATCGTTGGTAGTGATCCTGCCACCGATGTAGCACTTATCAAAATTCCTGCTGAAAACTTATCTGCCTTGCCACTGGCCGACTCAGACTCGCTTCGTGTGGGTGACTTTGTTGTGGCGATCGGCAACCCTTTTGGTCTGGGGCAAACGGTGACCTCTGGTATCGTCAGTGCACTAGGCAGAAGTGGCCTCGGCATTGAAGGTTATGAAAACTTTATTCAAACTGATGCTTCAATTAATCCCGGTAACTCAGGTGGTGCCTTAGTTAACTTGCGTGGCGAGCTGGTGGGTATTAATACCGCTATTTTCTCACCGGGCGGTGCCTCATCTGGCAATATCGGTATCGGCTTTGCCATTCCCAGTAATCTAGTCAAACAGATCACTGATCAACTGTTAGAGCACGGTGAAGTTCAGCGTGCCTATTTGGGTGTGCAGATGCAGGATATTACACCTGAGCTGGCTCAAGCCTTTAATATCCAATCTCAACAAGGTGCCGTTGTCAGTCATGTTATACCTGACTCAGCTGCTGCTGATGCTGGCTTAAAAGTGGGTGATGTGATCACCGCCGTTGATGGTACGCCACTAATGAACGCTGACAGTCTGAGAAATACCATTGGCTTGATGGTTGTCGGTCAAACAGTCAAGCTCGATATTATTCGAAATGGTAAAGCAAAAACCATTAAGGCAACGGTCAAACAGACACGTAAAACCGCTGCTGATGGGCTAGTACATCCGAAACTATCTGGTGCGACCTTTGGTGATATTGAGCAAGACTCACCTTATTACGGGCAAGTAGAAGGTGTGGTGGTTTATTCAGTAAAACGTGGTAGCCCAGCCTGGCAAGCCGGTTTGAGACCTGATGACATTATCACTTCAGTGAATCGCCAGCCGGTATCATCACTGGAACAGTTCAAACCGATGGTCAGCGACGCTAAGGAATTATTATTTAATATCATCCGTGGCCGACGTGCGATGTTCTTATTACTGAAGTAAGCCAAATCCATTAAGGAGCCTGAACACTTCAGGCTCCTTTTTTAATCTCTGGTCAAATTAAGCTTTTGGGTGAAAACATAGACACCATTCGTAAATAATGACCACTCTACATGTATTTCATCATCACTCGGTGCATCGATTGAAATCATATATTCCAGATAACGCACACCCGCGTCAGGACCATTAGACGCATACTCTCGCTGATTGGCTTCAATATGACGCCCGTTCACACTTAGGGCATATAAACTTTCCGTATTAATCAGCCCCAGAGTATCTGAACGACTGATTCGTTCAGCAGGAAACTCTTTTTCTAAGCGGGCTTTGAACAAAACAATGCTGCTTTCCTCTACATCCGCTTCAACATTCATGTTTTTATGAAGTTTTTCAGGGTTAGCATCTGAGCCTTTACAGGAAATTTCCTCGCCAGTCCCTTTCCATTTCCCTTTAAGTTTTTTCAAGAACTGCAGCTCTTCAGCGTTCTTATCCACACGCAGACTCTTGTCATTATTACGATACTCATCCTCCAGTGACTCAGATGTCGGTGAAGCTTGATAACACTCATAGGCGGCCGCTACTGGCGAATGTAAACACCAGCCCAAAATCAACATCAGAAGACAATATTTTTTCATTGCTGAACTTCCATTTATCACGTTATGAACTAGGATCAAATGCTTTTCAGTGGGGGTTGTCAAACTAAACTGACACATTGATGGCGTTTAAAGTGAATTTGCTAAAGTAGAAAACTCATCCGTATATTGGGTGTCATTAGCAGAAGACTCACTGACTATTAAATAAATAGTCACTCTTCACCAACCAATAAACAGGATCTTAAGTCTAGAACAATGGAATCTATCTATCAGCAAATCATCAGCCGTAATCCGGGAGAACCAGAGTTTCACCAAGCCTTATATGAAGTGCTTGAAACCTTAACCCCGGTATTAGAACGTCATCCTGAATATCACGAACAAAAAATTATCGAACGCTTATGTGAACCTGAGCGACAAATTATTTTCCGTGTTCCCTGGGAAGATGATGATGGTCAAATCCACATCAATCGCGGCTTTCGTGTGGGCTTCAACAGTTCGCTTGGCCCATACAAAGGTGGCTTACGTTTTCACCCAAGCGTCACGCTGGGCACCATCAAGTTTCTCGCTTTTGAACAAACCTTCAAGAATGCACTGACGGGTCTGCCTATTGGCAGTGGTAAAGGCGGTTCTGACTTTGATCCAAAAGGTAAATCGGATCGTGAAGTTATGCGCTTCTGCCAAAGCTTTATGACTAGCCTTTATCGTCATATTGGCGAATCAACTGATGTGCCCGCCGGTGATATTGGTGTGGGTGCCAGAGAAATTGGCTATCTATTTGGTCAATATAAACGTATTACTCAACGTTACGAAGCAGGTGTTATTACCGGTAAAAGTCCAGGTTGGGGCGGCACGCTCATTCGTAAAAAATCGACAGGATACGGCGCCGTATTCTTTTGTGAAGATATGCTCAGAGCAGTTCATGGAGAAGAACTAAAAGATAAAATTGCTCTGGTGTCGGGCTCGGGTAATGTGGCCACTTATGCGATGGAAAAGCTCCGCGCTTCAGGTGCAAAAGTCATTGCTTGTTCTGATTCGGGCGGTGTCATCATCGATCAAAACGGCATCGATGTGGATGCCATTATTCGTATTAAAGAAGTCGAAAGACAACGAATCTACACCTATCTCGATAGTCATCCAGATGCTGAGTACATCGAAAACGGGAATATCTGGGACATTCCCTGTGATATCGCCATGCCCTGTGCCACCCAGAATGAACTGGAAGCCGAAGATGCTCAAAAGCTGGTCGATAATGGTTGTTTAGCCGTATGTGAAGGCGCCAATATGCCCAGCACCCCGGAAGCCATTAAGATTTTGCAGAAAAATAATGTCGCGTTTGCTCCCGGTAAAGCAGCCAATGCCGGCGGTGTCGCATCATCAGCTTTAGAAATGCAGTTGAATGCTACGCACAGTAGTAGCTATGAATATAGTGAAGATCGTTTGCATGAAATCATGAACCATATTCATAAAACCTGCTGTCAGACGGCTGAAGAGTTTGGTGAGCCACATAACTATGTGCTGGGCGCAAATATTGCCGGTTTCAGACGTGTGGCGAATGCAATGTTGGCGTTTGGTCTTATATAGAAAAATGGGCCAGTCCAAATTAGGCTGGCCCATTTGTTTAAAACAATTTCTTAATGCCTGTCACAATGGATAACACAATCACTCCAGCAATTAGGCCGACACCACCGTTAAATAACACGGGCATCATAAGCTTCATCACTGCGCCCATCGATGTATTCAATACCTCTAATAGGTGGTGTAAAAAAGGTAACCCATGCACCAAAATACCACCACCGACTAAGAACATGGCGATCATTCCTACTACTGATAGAAACTTCATCAACTTCGGTGCAAGAAATAGAATGACCTGACCCAGCTTGCGCTGGAAACCATCAAACTTGCTACCGCCCTGACCATACTTAATTAAGGCCAGACCAGCATCATCGAATTTGACTATGCCAGCTACCAGGCCATATACGCCTGAGGTCATCACAATGGCTATCAAAGACACGACAACAGCTTGCGTTAGAAAAGTCTCCCCCTGCACAACACCAAGAGCAATCACAATAATCTCAGCAGACAGAATAAAGTCTGTTCTGATCGCCCCTTTTATTTTTTTGCGTTCATAGGCTTTGATGTCGACGTTTTCATCTGTGGTAGCTGCGGCCAGTTTTTTCTTATGCTCGTTATCACTTTCTTCATGTGGTAACCATTTATGGGCCAGCTTTTCCATACCTTCATAACAAAGAAACAAACCACCGAGCATTAATAAGATGGTTACACCAATGGGGAAAACGGCACTAATAACTAAAGCCAATGGCACTAAAATTAACTTATTTAAATAGGAGCCTTTGGCGACGGCCCACACCACGGGCAACTCGCGTTTGGGGTCTACCCCAGTTACTTGTTGTGCATTGAGAGCGAGATCATCACCTAACACACCAGCTGTCTTCTTGGCAGCGACTTTTGTCATCAATGAGACATCATCAAGTAACGATGCTATGTCATCCACCAGCGCTAATAAACCGACACTTGCCATCTTGTCTATCCCAATAAAATTTTGTTGCAATAGCCTATGTGTTTAGCGGACAGCTGTCTATGAGCTGCTAAATTGCGAGCAAAAAAAGCCACGACTTTCATCATGGCTTTCATGTTATGAACAGGGGTTATTAGGCTTCGACTTTACGTCTCACTAAAGCAAACAGGCCTAATGCTGGAGCCAATAACCACACGGCCGCAGGAGCCGGTACTGAAGATAGGCTTGGGGCTGGAGCGTCAAAAAGCTGAATGATCAGGTTCGAAGGCATCGTACCTTGATTCAATCGACCACCGAAATTTTCAATAATTGATGCAAGCCTTGTTGAGTCATTGGCAAAACTTGCAGAATTTGTAAGTGATAAATCAAAACGTTGCGTCGGAATTTCTACCGACGCAGCTTGAGCTGTACCGATATTCATCAACAAAAATGTTGTCGCTAAAAGTATTTTCCTCATTATTTTAGTTCCTTCTTCTTGCAGCCCAGCCCTCTTATTTTTGGTAAGAACTGTGGCTTCCGTAATCTCTGGCTCACACCAGACTTGGTGTATTTCAAAATCACTTTGGCCTTGTTTTCGAGGAGAAACCTCAGATAAATTTCTGCAAACATTAAAGTCGGTTTAATCAAATAAATGCTGAGTCAGCGTGCACAGAGCTGACTTTTTGCAAAACAAAAAACAGACCTAGGCTAGCTATAAAAGTTCATGAATAAGTGACATAAACGCTTGCGCAGCTGGACTCGGCCCTTTAGACCAGATCATGTATAAAGCGCGTTTTGGTGCCTCTTTTATCGGTATCGCTTTTATACCAGAAAAGTTTGCTGCAACAGGCTCCGGTACAATGCCATAAGCAAGGCCGCGAGCTACTAACTGTTCGATCAAACTGACGTGATCAACCACAAACTTTACATTTGAAGACAGTCCCGCGCTGAGAAATGCCTCATCGGTCTGACGTCGGGCACTGCTATCTTTAGGGTAATTCACCATCGGCTCTGAGGCCAATTGATGAAGAGATAATTCTTTATGCTGACAAAGGGAGTGACTCATTGGCAAAACGGTAACAAGCGCTTCTTCGGCTATACGAATATATTCGTAACCTGATAGAACTTCATCCAGCCAAAGCCCGATAAAGGCGACATCCAAGCGATGATTCAACACATCGGCAATTAGTCGTTCACTGCCTGCGGTTTTTAAGCCAACCTCGACATTAGGATAACGCTGATGGAACTGGGCTAATGAGGAAACGATATCCACCGCTGTCATCGCTGAAATCATGCCAACATTCAAACGACCTGAGACAAGCCCGGAAGTCGCAGTTACGTCCACATAGATTTTCTGTACAGCGTCTAAAGTCCGTTTTGCCTGCTCGACAAACGCCTGCCCAGCTAGAGTTAAAGAGACTTTTCTTGATGTTCGCTCAAATAAGACAACGCCCAGTTCTTCTTCCAGTTTTGCAATCTGATGGCTTAACGCTGACTGAACCGTATGACACCGCTGTGCCGCCAGAGTAAAGCTGGACTCTTCAGCGATAGCGACAACATATTCAATTTGCCTGAGATTCATTTATCTATCTCTTTTTAAGATGACTCTTATGATAACAATACATTTGAATCATCAATATGAACACCGCATAGTATGCCTAACTGACTTAGTAAATGATCTTTATGACAAAGCAACAAACCGTATTAACTCAAGGTCTGGTTTTACTCATGGCAACGGCTACCGGCATTGCCGTAGCAAGTAATTACTACGCCCAACCACTACTAGATACAATCGCTTCTGAGTTTGGGTTAAGCCACTCATCAGCCGGCAATATCGTAACTACGGCACAGCTCAGTTATGGCATTGGCTTACTATTTCTGGTGCCTTTGGCGGACAGGTTAGAGCGCCGCAAGCTCATCATCGTGATGAGTCTATTTGCCACTATCGGCTTGCTTATCAGTGGCTTTTCAACCAATCTGCCATGGTTATTACTTGGTACTGCGATAACCGGTCTCAGCTCCGTTGTTGCTCAAGTTTTACTTCCATTGGGAGCAACGCTGGCCTCTGACCAACAGCGTGGCAAAGTGATTGGCACCATTATGGGTGGATTATTATTAGGCATACTGCTAGCTCGGGTCGTTTCCGGCGGTTTGTCCAGTATGGGTAGCTGGCGTTATATCTATTGGTTTGCATCTGTAGCTATGTTCATCACAACATTAGCTTTAGCTCGCTTTCTACCGTCTTATCACAATAACAATGATATGAGCTATCGGCAGATATTGGTGTCTGTGTTTGGTTTATTTGTGAAAGAACCTATACTCCGTTATCGCTCAATTCTCGGCATGTTGTCATTCGCACTTTTTAGTATGTTCTGGACGCCTCTTGCCTTCTTATTAGCCAAGCCACCTTATGAATATAGCGATGCCACCATCGGTTTATTTGGGCTTGTCGGCGTAGCAGGAGTATTTGCTGCCACATGGGCCGGAAAGTTAGCAGATGCTGGTAAAGGTGATCTGGGTACACGGCTGGGTTTACTGAGTTTATTAGTGAGTTGGGTAATTCTTTTCAATGCACCAATCTCACTTGTTGCTCTTTTAATCGGCGTATTACTTCTGGATTTAGCAGTACAGCTAGTCCACGTGAGTAATCAAAATAAGATTTATGCTCTACATCCAGACATTCGCAACAGACTTACCTCTGCATATATGACTTGTTATTTTATTGGTGGTGCATTTGGTTCCTGGTTTTCTGTGATGCTGTATCAACATTATGAATGGACGGGTGTAGTGATGGGTGCAACGGGGATCGCACTGATTGCCTGCATTCTGGATTTCACGGTGCGAAAGCATACTCCGAAGTAAGCACTTACCATGAATTTAATACTTGGTTGTTTAGATATTAGATGACCATAAATACAGACTCGCTTGTTTAGCCAGTATCGAGAGCGAGTAAACGGAATCACAGGCTCTGCGAGCCGCACCATAACAAACGTGCAACGGTAATAGATGTTCTTCTCTCGGGTGACAATAGCGAGCATAGGGCGCTTCATCCCAGAGTTGAAACCGCATTCTTCTCTCTTCTTCAGTCATATTCTGACTGGAGCATGTTTCCATCAGCCAATCTTCAAAAGATTGATTCATTTGTTGATGCACTAGATCCTCTTTTGTGAAAAATGCGCGCATATTATGGAATGAAAAACCGGAGCCAATAATTAATACATCTTCATCTGCACAATCAGCAATAATCTCACCGATCCTTATATGTAGATCTGGCTCCAACCCTTTCACTAAAGAGACTTGAATACAAGGAATATCTGCTTCGGGATACATAATCATCAAAGGCACAAACACCCCGTGATCGAGTCCCCTTTCATTCTCTAACTCAGCATCGATATGCGCTTTTTGTAGTGTACATACTATTTTTTCTGCTAACTCAGGTAGGCCATTACAAGGATATTTGAAGTTATAAGACTCTTCAGGAAAACCATAATAATCGTAAAGTAAATCCGACTTTTTTTGATGAGTTACCCTGACATGGCGGGCTTCCCAATGTGCACTCACCACAATAATCGCTTTTGGCTTTTTGAGCCGTTCAGTAATTTGAGTGAGGCTCTCCACCAACTGATGATGCGTTGGATCACCTAATAAAGGTAAAGGACCACCGCCGTGTGAAATAAAAACAATATCCGCCATCACTCAACCTCAATAAACCATTTTGGCTTGATTCTGCCAAAGTCTGTTCTGATGGGTGATTTCAAACGTTGAGCTGAATCAATCACAATAGCATCGTTGCCTTGGCGCATAAAAATGGCCCAATGCCAGAAGGCATTTCCCACTTTTTCATGCCATTTCAATGCAATTAATGCTTTTTCAGGTAATTTATCCCATGAATCAAAATCTGTTTGTTTCTCGCTGACAGAGATATTTAATGCTGATAATAACTGTCTGATATGAGCAGTCTCTGACCATAATCTTTTATCCTCAGCATAAATGCCGAGCGAATTTGCAAGTTGCTTAGCCTCGGCATAACTTATCTGAGCAAGATTAGCGCAGGCGGCGATACCACAGCCCGTAGTCTCTTCCTGCACTATTGCCCAGTAGTTTGACTGTGAATTCATGTCGTTGTCTTATCAGTCTTCATCAGGGAGATAATGAGCATAAGATCGGCACACCTTACCTGACGGACCAAAGTGTAGAACCTCAGCTGAAATACCACTGATACCATCGTAAATAAGTGTCAGACTGCCTGCGCCACATAAAATATGCTGAAGCTTAAAATGTAATGACGGATATTTTTCCAGGCCTTTCGCCCAGTAATCACCTATCACTTTTTTTCCCTTAAGCTTACCCGAGGGTTCCCCCATTAATTTCACAATCAATGGTGACGTCATTTCAAAATCATCATCATAATGCGATAAAATTTGCGTCAGATCGTGACTATTCCATGCCGCAATCCACTCATGTGCAAATTGCTCAGCAGCGTTTTTATCCATCAGCTATTCCTAAAACAAAAGTTACTGACCTATGAAGTAGCTTGGACAAAAATGATAGAAGAAAAATTGCCCTGTCAGAATAAACAGGGCAATAAATGTATGAATTAGGCTTTTTTAACAAACTCAGATTTGAGTTTCATCGCGCCGATACCATCAATTTTACAATCGATATCGTGATCACCACCTACCAGACGGATATTTTTCACTTTGGTACCCACCTTCACCACCGCAGAAGATCCTTTTACTTTCAGATCTTTAATGACCGTGACGGTATCGCCATCCTGCAGAACATTACCGTTTGAATCACGAATGACACCTTCATCAGCAGAAGCACTACTCTCAGCTTCCTGCCACTCATGGGCACACTCAGGGCAGACAAACATGGCTTGATCCTGATAGGTGTATTCAGAACCACAGGCAGGACAATTAGGCAGATCGCTCATAAAATTTCCAGATAAACAAAAGGGTTATTCTAACCGATATCAGACCAAAAACCTGATTTATCTGCATAAAAAAGGCCCCTTTCGGAGCCTTTTATTTCTAAAAAATGATGATTAGAAGTGGTAACGAACGTTTGCTGTTACGTTTCTACGTTCGCCAAAGCCGCAGTCGAAGCCTTCTGCACGGCACCATGCAATATACTCGTTATCTGATAGGTTCTTAGCATCAAGTGATAAGTCCCAATTTTTATAACTATAACCAATCATTGCGTCATATAACGTCACTGATGGTACTTCTGGTGCACCACCTGAGCCTACATTCGTACCGATATAACGAACACCAGCACCAACGCGCCAATTAGTGTCAAAGTAATATTTATTCCACCATGAGGCTACCTTTTCAGCAACAAAAGCTAGGCGTTCGCCTGTTTCAGCATCATCAGCATTCATATCTGTATAAGAAAACTGGGTCTCATATTTATTCCAGCGTTTATTAACTTGTAACTCCCAGCCATCAATCGTTGCTCCAGTTTGAGAAACACCTCCAGGAGTGCTACCTTGCTTGATACGCTTATTCTGAGTGATATCAAAATAAGCGGCAGTGATAGCTAGGGTTTTATCTTCAGATAGATATTTAAAACCATATTCTCTTTGTACACCTGTTGTTGGATCAAGTGTATTAGCTGCTGCGGTACCGTCAGTCCCCAAATTCATAGTGAATGCTTCAGCATAACTGGCATAAGGCGAAAAGCCATTGTCGAACCGATACATGATTCCAGCTCTGCCAGTTGTCTCTTTTTCATCACTTTTTGTATTTGGCCCAGATACTGCCAATAAAGTATTTTTTGCCCAATCACGTCTTAAAGCAGCTGAGAGCACAACTGGACCAATTTCCATGTGATCAGCAATATAAAAACCTGTTTGTCTGATCTGATTATCAGGTCTGTCAGATGGATTTGCCAAAGCTGCAGTGTTTAAATTGCCATAGACTGGATTATATAAATTAATAGATGTTCCGCCATTAGAAGCACTTATATAGTTATCCTCTTCCCAAAGAGCATCTTGGTGATCGATACCAATTAATACATTATGCTTTGTGACACCTATGTCAAAGAGACCTTCCAGTCGTGTATCAATGTTAAAAATACGAGTCTCTTTGTCTGCCATGTAAATACTTCTCGTAATATCCCCTGTTGGACTTACCGTTGCACCAACTCTGGCCCAATGCTCTCTTGTAGCTGTTTTTGACTCAGTATAACGAGCAACTGACGAGAATTTCCATGCATCGTTCAAATTATGATCCAGCATCAATGTAATTTCTGTCTTGTCGCGATCATATCTATCCCAACCAGGCTCACCGACAAAAGTATCCGAAGAAACTCTACCCAAGACTCCGGAATCCAAAGTAACCGACTGAGGCAAAAACTGTGCAGAGACTTGACCTGAGTTTTGTTGACGATTAAATAAAACTGTAAAGCTTGTGTCATCCGAAGGGCGCCAGGTAAATGATGGCGATATAAAAAATCCATCATCATCTACATGATCGACCTGTGTCTCACTATCTCGCTGCAAACCCACTACTCGGTATAGAAGTTTGCCATCTTCTGTTGCTGGCCCAGTTACATCAAAAGCTAATTGCTTACGATTAAACGAACCATATTGTGCCCATATTTCGCCCTGTTGCTCATCTTTAGGCAACTTAGATACTGAGTTCACTATGCCACCTAATTCACCCTGTCCATACAAAACAGAGGAGGGGCCTTTTAAAACTTCTATGCTCTCTAATGAATACGGATTTGTTCTCACACTATTATACGAACCATAAAGCTGGCGTAATCCATCTAGGTAAAGTGATGGTGAAATCCCTCTGATATTTGCTACATCGACTCGAGTATCAAGACCATAGGCACCAGAATAAACACCTGATGTATACAACAATGCATCTTGTATTGTTTTAGCCCCGGTATCCTGAATAAAACTCTGGTCGATGACTGCAATCGAATAGGGACTATCTTCGATTGGCACACTCATCTTGCCTACCTTGGGCTCTTTTCCAGTGGGATATAGCTGTTTTCCGCTACGCCACCTGACGTCACTTCCACGCGAGGCAGCTCAACACTATCTTCAGATTGAACAGGTAAACTGGCCAAGATCAGGCTGCTTAACAATAGAAAAGAGGAGCCAGGCCGAAGAGCCGTGCTATTGACTTGTTTCATATTAATTTTCCGTAAACTAAATAACAATGATTATTATTTATATTAATTTACGGAATTTAACGTTTTCTGTCAAAGTGAAATATGACTATTACAAAGTTGAGCTCAGTTTTGTTAAGTGATGATTGCTCACCTCCGATCTATTTAGGACCTCTCAAGCTGAGGCTGTCCCTTCTATTTTTCAGCCTTGCCTGCAAACACCTTGTCCTGTCCTATTCAGCCAACTGAGGTCTTTGCTCAAGGACGGTAGCACTGACTACCATAATTTATGGTGTATTTTACCTGCAAATAAAAATAGTTCTCATTATAATGTAGACTGTCTGTAAATTTATGATCTGAGTCACAGGTGAAAGACACTATGAATCATCCAAGCTCTGCCATTGACTATTTATATGTAGATAATCTCAGCTGGCTGAGACAATTGATATATCGGCGCATGGGCTGTAACGAATTGGCTGCTGATTTAGCACAAGACACCTTTCTACGGCTATTACGCAAGCCCCAAGAGTTCGATAGTCAGGAAGGTATTCGCGCTTGGCTGAGTCGGGTTGCTCAGGGTTTATGTGTGGATCATTGGCGCCACCAGGAAGTGGAAAGAACCTGGTTGGAAACCCTTGCCGCGCAGCCCGAAGATCATGCTTTATCTGCCGAACAACAGGCCATTCTCGTTGAGACGATATATGAACTTGATTCCATGCTGAGCAGGCTGCCAGAAAAAATTATGCAGACCTTTCTGTTATCGCAGTTGCACGGCAAAACCTACCGCGAAATTTCTTCTGAAATGGGCATCTCAGAACGAACCGTAAAAAATTATATGGCAAAGGCAATGTCACTTTGCTTACGTGTTCAACTTGAATTAGAAACCAGCCAATAAACTGAAATGAGCCAGTTCAACGTTGAAAACGAATTACCAGACTTCGACATACTGGAACAAGCTGCCAGTTGGTTTGCACATCTGGAATCAGCAGAAGCCACTGAAGAGGATCACCAGCGTTTAAAAGCATGGCTGTCAGAAAGCCCTGCCCATCAACGTGCCTGGCATTATGTTGAAAAAATTAGTCAACGCTTTTCCATTATTCATCAAGAGAATCAAGTAAATAACACTTCTAACACGCTCTCAAAATTACAGCAGCATACACTTGGAAGACGTGCCCTGCTTCGCAGCCTGTTATTTGCCGCTGTAGTGGGTGGCACCGGCTTAGTCAGCTGGCAATATCCACCGCTGTCTTCTATGGCTCGGGCAATGCGTGCCGATTTCCGTACTGGCATTGGCGAGCAAAAAGACATTGTTTTAGCCGATGGTAGTCATATTTGGCTCAATACTGATACTGCCATCAATATCGACTATAACCAGCAGCAACGACATATCGAACTTGTTCAAGGCGAAATCCTGATAGAAACAGCCCCGGATCGTCAGCAGCGTTCTTTTTGGGTTAGTAGCCAACAAGGTCAAATGCAGGCGCTTGGCACACGTTTCAATGTCTATCAACAAGCAACAGAAACCCAATTAACGGTTTATGAAGGCCGCGTTGCAGTAAAGACTAAAACACAGCAGCACATTCTGGCTGCAGGCAAACAAGCTACCTTCGCTGATACCGGTGAACTTCGGCTATCAAACGCGAACATTCAGCAAAGTGCCTGGATTACAGGGGTGATTGTTGCTGATCAAATGACGCTGGCTGAACTCGTCGACCAGCTCGGTCGATACCATCGTGGTCATATTGGGGTTTCCCCGGATGTCGCCACTTTAGCCGTTGTTGGCAGCTTTCCTACCCAGGATCAGGCACGTGTTTTATCGATGCTGACAGCCTCTTTACCCATAAAAGTTCGCTCACTCTCACCATGGTGGGTCAGTATAGTGCCTGCAAATTAATTATTAAAAAATTTGCCCTTTTTTCAGACTCATTCGTTTCCTCTGTTAATAACAACCTTAAAGAGGAACACTATGCCTGCTAAACAACGTTTCATATCATCAAGCCTCAAGGCTTTACCGCTACTGATCATGCTCGCATCTGCTTCTGTTATGCCTTCAACAGCTATAGCTGATGATGTAGCCGAACAACAAACAACCCCAGCAAAATTAATTCATTTTAATATCCCGGCAGATAATTTAAGTAAGAGCCTGAACCTTTTTTCAGCTCAGTCAGGTATTTTCCTGAGTAGTGATGGTGCTCTCACAAAAAGCAAAATAAGTGCGCCGGTTAATGGTCAATATACGGCTGAACAAGCCTTGCAAGCGCTTCTTGCGGGTACACAGTTATCTTATCGTTTTATGGATGCTAACACTGTGACGCTGCTTGAACAGCAATAACAAGAACAGGCTGTACATGATTTAGCCCCGCTTGTTGTTATGGGAACGGACCTTAATCGTTATGAATTCGATATCGCCGGCTCTGCGACTGGCTTTGATACGGACGTGAATGAGTTGCCTCGTTCAGTACAGGTGTTACCAGAGCAGCTTATTCTGGATCAAAACGCCACTCATCTGGATGATGTGTTACAAAATGTGGCAGGCATTACTCGTGCTCATGGTTTCGGTGGCGTTGAGATTCAGGTCAATATTCGTGGATTTACCAATAACCGTCTATTTGTTGATGGAAACCCGGTGAGTAACCGCCATAACGTCGATGTAGCCACCATTGACCGTGTGGAAGCCATTCTCGGGCCTGCCTCTGTTTTGCATGGTCAGGTCAGTCCCGGTGGTTTAATTAATATCATTACTAAAAAGCCACAAACCATTAAAAGCAACAGCCTTCAAGCTGATTTTGATGAACATGGCCGCCGTAAACTGACCTTGGACAGCACAGGACCACTGAATGATGTTCTCCAATATCGCTTGATTGTGGCAGGTGAAGACTCAGAAAGTTTCCGTGAAACACAAACTGTAACCGGTGATCATCGTGCTGATATCAGAGGCCTGACTATCGCACCTTCATTTAGTTATACCCCGGATGCAAACAATACCTTTACCTTGAGTTTATTACACGTTGATCAAACATTACCGATTGACCGTGGCACGGTTGCCGTCGCCGATGCCAGTGGTGAATTGCACATTGCGAATCTTCCAGAAGAGCGACGACTGGGAAGTCAGTTTGATGAGCGTGACAGCACAGAAAAACAAATTCAGTTTGATTTTGACCATGAGTTTGATAATGGCTGGAAAAACCAATTAAAGCTGGGTTATTACCAGAAAAAGTTTGATGATTACCAGGCACGACCATTACGTGGACTGAATGATAGCTGGACTTTAGGTACTGGGCCAGTTGATATAAGTAATCTATCTGCAATTAGAACTTCCGCTAATGGCGCGGCTGTACAAGCAAACGGCCTGCTGATTCGTACGGCTGATTCCAATCTGAATGTCACAGAAGATGACTTCTTTATTTCTAATAGTCTGACTGGTGATTATCGTTTTGGCGATATTGATAATACACTTTATATCGGTGCAAACCTGCACAAACGCAATATCCGTCATACGGATGGGTTTGCCATGCAAAATATATCCGGCAGTCTGTATGCACCCTATCTTGATGTGATTGATATCTATAGCTCAAATAACCCAGCCTATACTAAGCAATCACAGACTAGCGTCAGTAAAAATGATGCGGAATATACCGAGTACGGACTGTCTATTCAAAACCTGGCTTATTTGACTGACCGCCTGAATCTACTAGCAGGGCTTCGTTATGATCGGTTTGAAATTGAACGTAATGACAAAATTTATTACCAACAAGGCGCCAACCTACTCTTCACTAAACTCGATGATCCTTTAGCAGTAAATATCAAAGGCGATAATCATAATGTGAGTGGTCAAGTGGGCTTGTTGTACCATCTCACCGATGCCTTTTCTGTATATGGTTCCTGGTCTGAGTCATTTACCCCTAACTACCCTGATGTCACCGCAGGTCAGATCAGTGGCGAAAATAGCATGGCACCGGAAGAAGCCACGCAATATGAAGTGGGTATTAAATCGAGCTTTTTGGATGACAAAGTGCGAGTTACGGCTTCGCTGTATCAATTAACACGTGAAAACGTAATGACATTCGAGAACCTGCAAGCCAGACTCAACGGGGAAGAAGAAACCAAAGGCGTCGAATTAACCACGACCATGCAATTTATACCTGGTCTGAATATTCTCGCCTCTTATACTCATATGGATAGTGAAATTATCAACGATAATGATGATAAAAAAACGTTAGAGGGTAATAGCCCATACGGTATTCCTCAAAACAAAGCCCGAGTTTGGGGCTCTTATGAGTTTCAACAAGGCATATTAAAAAGTTTCGGTTTAGGCTTAGGTGCAGAATACGTCGGAGCTCGTTATGGTGATGATGAAAACAGCTTTAAAATACCGAGCTATACCATCGTCGATACTGCAGCCTGGTATTACATTCCGATGGGGAAAGACAAACAGTTACGCTTACAGGCAGGCATCAAGAACCTCACCGATAAAACCTATTATCCAGCAAACTTAGGCAGCCCATATCGTATCAATGTTGGTGCACCCAGAACCGCCTACATCTCAGCACGACTGGAATTTTAAAAAGTCTTGGGTGAAAACGAGATAAGCTGAGCAAAACGGCAGGCAGGCTCCCTCCGAAAAAAGGAAGCGTGCCTGCCGTTTTTTATGGTTTCAAACAGCCGTCAGTTCTATTCGCTATGCCATGGCATCCGTCAACTTGTTATAAAAACTCATATTTTTCTGATACTGCTCAAAAGAGATCATACTGTGATTATATTGATACTCCACACTCTCAATAATCTCTGAAACCGCCGCACCATAATCATAGTCGGGGCTGGCATAAGGGTTAACCCAATTAGGGTCACCTGGTTCACGCCCAATATTTGCTAACCCTACGGCAAAGATCATGTGAGTTGGAATGTCCATAATTGATAGCCCATCAGAGGCTTCTTCCCAAGCGGCTTTAAATGAAGCGGGTGCATTGTCCGGAGGGAAAGTAAGCATATTACCCTCACCAATTGTGGTTAGGCCGTCATTATTTAAATCTCGTGTATGGCCGGGAGCAGTCAATAGATTAGCCGCCCCTTCATCAGATAACACCGAAATGTTAATAGGCTCAGCCAAGCTATGAGCCTGCCTGACTATATCCAGTTCATCAGCAGATAAACTTCTCAATGCCGCTTTCGGATCATTAGTCTGCTGCACTTTTTGCAGAATACTCTGGAAGGTTTCTACGGCATCATCCGACATTTTTCGTTGATGCATTAGGGCAACCGACTTATCTGATAAGGTGGCAATATTTGCCGTTACATCTCGTGATGATTGGCTTGAAATGGTCATTTTATGTCCTCGTCCTGGAGTTCAATGACAAATTTGCAATCTCAGTGCCAACCCTCTTCAGTTTATGTCGGCAGACTTGGCAGGGATGGCGTCCAGATACTTTAAAACAAGATCGGGGTTATAGCTGCGGATTACATGCTTATTCACTACTAATAGTGGTACGCCTCTCCCACCTAGCGCTTCAAAATTACGTTTGGCTTGTGCCGACTTTTCAATATCCAGATCATCATAAGCAATATTTCTTCGTGCCATAAATGCACGCATTTTTGCACAGTAACCACACCATTCTGTGGAATACATCGTCACATAAGTGGCGGGTAAATAAGAGTAATCTTTAGGCGGATAAAGGACATCTTTTATCGTAGGCCACTGCTGGAAGAGTAGAAAAACAGCTACAAACAGCAGAAACTTTTTCATTGAATCACTGGCACTTTAGCCTGCCAGCTCGCAGGTAAACGTATCACTAGCTGGTAACGGACTTTGTGCCAAAAACCTGATAAAAGTAATAAAGAAAAACCAATAAAAACACCAACATAAGCAAAACTATCTCCAGCCAGACCATAGGTATCTAATAGTTTCGTTAATGCCACCAGCACATAGACCAACGCAGACACCATAAATGCCCGGCGATCGATCACCAATGACACCAATGTCAGCAGAATATATAAGCCCATAATCAATGCCAGAGTAGCAGTGCTGTGTTGACCATCAAAAATACCCAAAGTAGAGAATATCGGATGCACAATCAATGGGGCGGCCGTCAGATGTAACCAAAAGGCGACATCGGATTTCCCGGTCACGCGTTTTAAATCTGCCGAGTCCCATTTCATAGCCACCATAAATACCACCAGGCCACCGCCGAACATTAACCAGCTTAAATAATTCTTCAATATCGGGAAAAGAGAAACCAATAGCGAGACGATAAAGACAACTGCGGATGCTGTGCCAGCAGCGACCGTTATCGGCACTTTAAACCGCTTCCAATGACACCATGCTGCAATAGCGGCAATCGAGCCCGCCAGCATAAAACCATTCTCTGAGGGTAATCCCAGTGCTAAAACAACGGCAGCAAATATACTGCCGACAAAGCTCACTAACAAAAAGATGCCGGGCAGCGCCATTTTTCGTTTTAATACAAAAAACTCAGCCAATCCCCAAGACAACACCGCCACCACCACCGCAGCTAATGGCGCACTAATGCCTTGTAAGACCCAGCCCGTCGACAGCAATAATAAAGCACAGGCCATCAATACAAAGATATCGTTAAAACTCGACACTAGTTTGAAATCTTCTTCATCTGCAAAGTGGGTATTACGCCGTTGCAGTGCATCTACGCGGAATTGTTCAACAGCTGAAGCAGTAAATATTCCTTTCTCTACCGCTTGTTCCAGATCATTATCGGTGTACATTGTTTTCCTTCATTGTCGCGCTGGGTTCTGCTCTAAAGCTGAAAATAGACTACTCAAATCGATTACTGAGTGGCTTGTTCATCATAGGCTTGCTGGGCTTCGATAACATGCTCGATATTGCCTTCCGACCAATTTCTTATGCCCTCCAGCAATTCAATCAACGTTTTTCCAAGTGAGGTTAATGAATATTCCACTTTCGGAGGCACTGTCGGATATACCTGACGACTCACCAAACCATCTCGCTCAAGTCCACGTAATGTCTGGGTCAGCATTTTCTGAGAAATACCGTCCAGTTCGCGCCGTAACTCACCAAAGCGTTTTGTTTCTTCAGCAAGTGCACCAACAGTGAGCACTGTCCACTTATCAGCAATACGATCGAGTACTAAACGGGTCGGGCAGTGTTGATTATAAACATTCCATTCAATCATAAATCATTGTTTCTCTTAATTAGTTACTTTTTTGTATGTATATAACTATAAAGTGCCTTCTTGCGGAAAGATACTGTCAAACATAATATTTGTCCTGTCAATGAAATGCAACTAAGAGGACATCATTATGCAACGCTATTTCTTACACATTCTCATACTAACAACCTTACTTTTTAATGGAGCAAGTGCCATGGCTGACACAGCAACTAAAGCAAACTTAACCTTACTGAGCAATTTTGCTGGCGAGGTTTTTGTTAATAAAGATCTATCAAACCTTAATAAATACATGAAAAAAGATTATATTCAGCATAATGCAGCGGTATCACAGGGCAGTGAAGGATTTAAAACGTTTTTCAGTAACTGGTTCACAGCTATTCCGGACTTTAACTACGAGTTAAAAAACATCATTGCAAATGATGAGTATGTTTGGGTATACGGCACATATTCTGGAACACATGATAATGAATGGTTAGGTATTCCAGCGACACATGCCAAGTATAAGTTTGATGCGATTGATATTTTCAGAGTCGAAGATGGTCAATTAGCAGAGCATTGGGATGTTATGGACTTACATACCTTATTTACTCAGTTACAAGTTAAGTAGTCTTATAAAAAAGGGGTATACGGATTTAATGGTTGATGGGGCACCTTCACCCCATCAATCTGATACCACCCTCAGATGGTTGATAGATCGACTCCGTAGTTGAGTCCCTCTGCGAAGTCCGGCAGTCCGTAACCGATGGTTTTCTTGTAGAAAGGAGAGACCTTCGCAGTCGGTGCCTTCTTCTTGTGCTTCGTGGTGTAGAGCATTCGTGCCCGCATCACCTCGAAGGAGTAACCGCGCCCTTCACGGTTCTTGTCCTTGGCCAGTCGGTTGATGGACTCCGTGTAAGCGTTGGTGACGGGCATGTCCGTCTCGAAGTAGGTCATGGTCTCTTCGCGCCAGTTTCCCACTGCCCTGACCAGATCGCTCCAGACTTCCTTTTGGCCCTTCGGGATGGTGGCTATCCACTCGTCCAGGGCGGCTTCTGCCTGGAGCCGTGTGGTGGCGTCCCAGATGCCGTAGAAGCGCTCCTTGTGCTCGTAGGCGGCCAGCAGTTGCGGGAACGCGCCTGTCCAGGTCTCCATGATGAGGCGCTCCCGGTCTGAGACTTCGTGAGCGCGTTTCAGCAGGATTTTCCGGTCTCCCTTGAGAGTCCGGCTCTGGGACGGTTTCAGCTCCTTTCTGAGGCCCTTGCGCACTCTCTCTAGGGCATCGTTGGCCATGCGCACCACATGGAACTTATCGACCACGATACGGGCCTGGGGCAGCACAGCCTTGACCGCTGCCCGGTAGGGGTTCCACATGTCCATGCTGACGATCTCGACCTTCTGCCGGTCTTTCAGCTTCATCAGGTAGTTGGTCACCACGTCTTGGCGGCGGGTGGCCAGCAGGTCGAGCAGGGTTCGCTCCTCAATGTTGGTCAGAATGCAGCGGTAGCGCTTGTTCAGGTATAGCTCGTCAATGCCCAGGATGCGGGGCGTCTCGAAGCGGTGCCAGCGCCCCAGGAACTCGGCGCGGGCGTTGAAGATGTCGCGCACCGTCTTCTCGTCCAGGCCGGTCTGTGCCGCCACAAAGGTGTAGGGGTGGTTGAAGGATTCCTTCTCCACGTACTCATGCAGCCGCAGTGTCATACGGAATCCGTCCACCATCTCCGGTAGCTGGGGCCTGAATGTTGTCTTGCAGGCCCGGCAGGTGTATCGGCGGCGGACCACCCAGAGAGTGACCCGCTTGCCGTGGATGGGCAGATCACGATAGGGAACGTCACGCTTGCCGAACCGTACGAACTCACCCTGCACGCCGCATTCCTCGCAGGCGATGGGATCGGGCACGTCCACCTGGAAGTGCATTTCGTCGTCGGTTGATTTGCAGCCCAGTACTTGGTATTGCGGCAGGTGAAGGATGTTGTCGGGAAGTTCGGTCATGGTGTTGTATAGGCGTAGGTGTCAGTCAGATCCATCCGACTCGGCATTGGTGTTTGCTTTTTTACCCAACAAGCTGCTGGAAACGAAAAGTAAGGCACCGAGGACAATTGCAATATCAGCCAGGTTGAAGGCCGGCCAATGCCAGTCTCGCCAATAGAAATCAAAGGAATCCACAACATAGCCGCGAAAGACCCGGTCAATCAGGTTGCCCATGGCGCCACCGAGGATAAGACTGTAAGCGATGGCTTCTCCTTTATGACGATTTTCAAGGATCAGCTTGATCAGAAAAATCGAGACCACTACCGCGATTCCGATAAAAAAGTAGCGCTGCCAGCCTCCACCATTCGCAAAAAGACTGAATGCGGCACCGGTGTTCCATAGGTGCACCCAGTTAAAGAACGGGGTCACCGAAACA